>NZ_JBLZFY010000012.1:0-69331 GCF_050753365.1 Geminocystis sp. CENA526 | reverse complement strand
CCAATGCGTTGGGCGATATTTTCTTTTAACCAATTCTGAATTTTCAATACTGAATGAGAAATGGAGAAAGAAGAATCAGAGGGAATTGATATTTTTTCTTCCCCCTCTCCCCTCTCTTCCCCCTCTCCCCCCTCTTGTCTTAGGGAGGATATTTTTTCTTCTCCTACTTTCCATTGCGCCACCACTTGTAAACTGCCGTCTAAGAAACCTTGACGACAAGCATAACGAGTAATCTTCCCGCTAGAAGTTTTAGGGATACTTCCTGTTTTTAACAACACTATACTATAAACCTGCAACTCGTGATTCAGAGCGATCGAATTGCGAATGTTAGCAAAAATTTGTTGCTTTAAAGTCTCATCTTGATTAATTTTATTGAGAAAAGTGCGTTTTACCTCAAACGTTACCACTAAATGCTCATCTTGTTCAACTTCCACAGCAAAAGCCGCACCACTTTCAGAATTAATCGCCTCGTGACAAAAAGCGACACTTTCTTCTATATCTTGAGGATAGTGATTTCTGCCCCGAATGATAATTAAATCCTTGAGTCTTCCCGTAACAAATAACTCCCCCTCACTCATAAAGCCTAAATCACCAGTGCGCAAAAAAGCACCCTTACCATCTAAAGTATAGGCATGAAAAATATTATTAGTCGCCTCCTCCTTTTGCCAATAACCTTGCGCCACGGAAGCGCCTTTTACCCAAATTTCTCCCACTTGGTTTTCTTCACACTCCTGCAAAGTCTCAGGATTGACGATTAAACCTTCCAACTCGGAGGCAACCTTGCCACTACTTACCAATACTTGAGTCTCAGGGGTATTTTCTTCTACAGTAACAATTTGATTTTGTGTTAAAGCCTTTGCTGACAAAGTTTTCACTACGGGAGATTGATGTTTACTCGCCCCCGAAACGATTAAGGTGGTTTCCGCCATGCCATAGCAAGGATAAAAAGCCTCCCGTTTAAAGCCACAATCGGCGAAATATTCGCTAAATCGCTCAATAGTCTCCGCCCTCACGGGCTCTGCACCGCTAAACGCCAGTTTCCAACTGCTTAAGTCTAATTCCGCTTTTTGCTTCTCTGTAATAGAATTAACACACATTTCGTAAGCAAAATTAGGTCCTCCCGTAGTTGTTACGTTATACCTAGAAATTCCTCGCAGCCAACGGAGTGGGCGTTGCAAAAAGCTCACAGGAGGCATAATAATGGTGCTTATTGAAGCGTAAATAGGCTGTAGAACCCCCCCTATTAGACCCATGTCATGATACGGAGGAAGCCAAGAAAAACCGATGTCTTTTTCTGTATTTTCAAAGCAACTATTAATTAAATGAGAATTATGAATTAAGTTACGATGACTTACCATAACTCCTTTTGGTGTACCAGTTGAACCACTGGTATATTGTAAAAAGGCAAGATTGTCTTCTTGAATATAAGGGGATTGTTGCCAATTTTGGGCTAAATCAAGGGAAATATTATCTGTGGCGATACAATGAATATTATTATGGCGGGTTAATTTTTGTTCAATTTTCTGCTTTACCGATTCTGTGGTGAGGGCAAACACCGCCCCAGCATCTTTAATAATAGTCTCTAGTCGATGGTACGATCGATTTTGACGAGGGGGATAGGCAGGAGTAGCGATAATTCCAGCGTAAAGACAACCCAAGAAGGCGGTAATAAATTCTAAACCTGGTTGATATAATAATAATGCCCTTTCTCCTTCACCATTATTGCCTAAGATTTTTTTCGCTACTTGTGTCAAATGAGTAGCAATGGCTTTGGCTTGAATATCTAATTGTTGATAGGTTAAACTTTCCGTTTGCACTTCACCATCACCCAAGAAAGTAAATATCACTTTATCAGGCTGTGAAACTGCACGCTCTTGAAGTAGATTAACGAAGTTAGAATGTTTAACGTATCCCATGTATATACAATTAATCAGAGTATTAAGTATTTTTATAATTATTAAGCAATCGTTAACAATTAACAACAATCAATCTTACCATCTTAGCAGATTTAGACAAGTTCCCGTTTTTATCACGGTGAAGCAAACTATAACCCATCTAAAGTTTACCTGAGTGAACGATAAAATGATGAAGATAAGAGGGCAGGGCTGTTTCACTTTCGAGAAAGAAATGCGGAAAAACAGCAAGAAATTAAACCTGAAACCTGAAACCTCCAATCAACAACTAATTCTATTTTTGCGTAACATCAGTTCCGTAAAACAGGCATCTTGCCTGTAAAAATAAGAAAAAAGTCAAGGTTTTGATGCATTCTTAATTCTTAATTCTTAATTCTTAATTCTTAATTCTTAATTCTTAATTCCTCATTATTTCATTGCCTGTTTTTTCTCGGCTTTTAAATCCCGTTTCGTGGAGGCTTCGATTTCCGCATCGAGGAGGGTTTTTCCCGTAGCCGCTAAATAAACATCGTCTAAACTAGGGCGAGATTGACTGATACTAAACATGGGTAAGTTAATTTCTGTCAAGGTTTGCTCTATTTTACTGATAGGATTACTATTCGGGGTGACGATTAAGTTAAGACAGTTGCCTTGCACTTCGTTGATGATGATATTTTCTACGAAGGAAAGTTGTGATAATTTCTCTTTAGCGCTTTGTGCTTCTTCAGAGGTAGCAAATTCTTTTATCTTTAGTGTAACTCGATCGCCCCCTAATCTGTCTTTTAAATTAGAAGGGCTACCTTCGGCGATAACTTCACCTTGATCAATAATAGCCAATCGATCGCACAGTGCGTCTATTTCCTCAAGGTAATGACTGGTGATTAATACTGTTGTACCTGCAAGTTTAAGTTGACGCAGAAAATCCCAGACTATCATTCTACTTTCAATATCTAAGCCAACGGAAGGCTCATCTAAGACTAATACTTGGGGTTGATGGAGTAAACCTGCCGCTAAATCAAGGCGTTTGCGAATACCCCCCGAATATGTACCTGTTTGTCGATCGCCATACTCTTGTAATCCTAGTACTGCCAATAACTGTTCAATTCTTTTTTTCGCAAAGGAGGAGGGGAGATGGTAAAGAGAGGCTTGAAGTTGTAACAATTCTCTCCCCGTCAAAATTTTATCGATCGCAACCTCCTGTGCGACATACCCTAACTTTTGTCTAACCTGTTTCGGTTGAGTTATAGCAGAGATACCATCAATCATAATCTCACCAGAGTCAGGTTGAGCAAGGGTAGTCAAGCAACGGATAGTAGTTGTTTTTCCTGCTCCATTTGGTCCTAATAATCCAAATATTTCGCCATTTTTGACGGAAAATGAGATATTTTTGAGAGCTTTGACGTTGCCATAACTTTTTTGTAAATTTTGAATATTGATAACGTTACTCATATTTTACGAATAGTTAATAATAAATAGTTTTGTATGATTCCATTGAAAATAATCAATAGACTTGATCAAGATAATAAAGATATAGAATTTACGCACAGCTACAAAAAGTAGGGGAGGCATCGCCCACCAACCGCCACATATAGTATAAAAAATCAGAAAAATAACGATTCTGCGTAATTCCTAAGATATTATGTCATTGCGAAATTGAAGCAATCTCAATAATCTTAATTTTTAGTCCATAAGAAAAGTTAATTAATCTTATCTGAAATTAAGACTCTCAAGATGTCCTACTAAAATGTTAATCTGAAAGTGGATTTAGTTATTATTTCGAGATAAATATTATGTTTGAATCTTGTTTAATTTGTACCGATGACAAAGATGGTTTACAAAGATTTCTTTCCTATGTGTCGGCTTTAGGAGAAAGTGGTTTAAAGGAAATTACCTTTTTACATAATGTACCTTTATGGAGTGAAGGTCAAGTCCCAAGGGTGGATAATGAAAAAATCGCTTTAATGACAGAAAAGTTTAACTCTACTTTGAAACCTAGTGAGGGAGTGAAGGTAAATATCGAAATTACTTCTGGTTTAGTTACAGAGAATATTTTGAAGGCAATCAAAAAGTATAAGCCTGAATGTTTGATCTTGGGTACTTCTTTGCGTAGTGTTGCCGAAGGTCGAATTTTTGGCTCAACTACCATGAGTGTCATTGAAAAAATCAACATTCCCATTATGATTTTACGTCCTCAACTCATTTCTGTCTATACCTCCGAAGAATTAGAATTGCGTTGTCGTCATTTGAATCGTTGTTGGTTAGTTCCCTGTTATGATGTAGAAAAGGCTCGTTATTTGATTAATCAACTTAAAACTTGTGCTACGGGCAAATGCTCTCTTGCCCCTCATAAATATATTATCCTAGCAGTGATTGATGATGTTTCTCGATCGGAAATTCTTGTGGAAAATAGAATTAAGGAAGTAGAAGCTAAGTTAGATAAAGTTAAGCAGGAATTACAATCTCTTGGTTTAGAAGTGGAAGTGATGCTGAAAATCGGTAATCCTCTTTTAGAAACCCTTGATGTGGCTTTAGCAGAAGATGTAAGCGCTATTGCGGTGACGGACGATCGAGAATATGGTTTACTAGATTGGACTATCCCTAGTTTTACTCAAAAAGTTTTACATCGCAGTTGGTTTCCTGTTGTCTTTTTTCCTTACCATAAAGATAGCTAAAACTTATTTTATTTCATAGAAAATAACTCAAATAATGTATCATAATTCATAAAAAATAAATGAATCTGTGAAAACTATTTTGTTACATACAATTTGACAAAATTAATAATTTGTGAATCAAGAGATTAAACTGTATTTGATTTAGATTTTATCATTGTAAAAGATATTAATGACATCGCTTTAGCAGATTTTCGCTGTTAGCTTCGAGATTGCTTCGTGCCTCGCAACGCTGCGCGATTTATTGCGAAGCGAGTTAATTCACAAAACCAACTTTTTGTCAAGTTTTTTATTAATATTTCTTTTGATTTAAAATCAGACTAAAGTCAGCTAATGAAATAAATATTTATCGTAGATTTAAAATTAATTTTGAAGGTTTTTTTTGTCCTGAACAAATAGTAATAGTGACAGGTTTTGCATCTAAACAAAGATTATTATTTATAACTTTATTTTTCCCATAATTAACAGAATAAGCTGGAAAATTTGCTGGACTAATACTTAGTCTTAAAGCAGTATTTTTCTTTATTTTTATGCAGGTTGATTGCAGTTTAAACTTAATTGGTTTCTCACTATCATGGTGAGTGATTTTAATATATCCTTGACTAAAGTTATAGACTTTGCCATCGCTAAATACTTGAGATATTGTCGCCGATAAATCAAAACTTTTTGCGTCACTTTCTGCATAAATTTCTAATGCTATATCTCCTATTATCTCTAATTCTTCTTTCAAAATATCGCTAGTATAAGTAACAATATCACTGCGATTATCTAATTCTTTTCTGTCAATACTACCGCTTAAAAGACTAGCGTGACCTCCTAAACTTGGACTCGATCGCCAAAAATCATGTATAATAATATCTTCGCTATAATCATTATTTTTTTTATTATTAATAGTTAATTTACCGTCATCATCTCTGATATTAGCCAATCCTGTACTGTTTAAATAAAATTTAACCTGTTTTTTGCTATTAAAGTGTTTTTTATTAATCCATTTATTACTACCCATTTGAAATAATTTAATATTTTTATTTGAAAAAGTATCACTTTCACTTCTTTTTAAATATTTATTAAACCAAGCGATTTGCAGTTCATTAATATTATTATTTGCTGTGGTGGTATAATATCGATCGAGCAGAGTATTTCCCCAAGGAAGATGCGCCCAAGCCCCGATAATTAAACTTTGTTGAAACTGACTTTTTTTGTTCATTTCTGCATATAAATTAAGAGTACCTCGTAAATAAGTATCAAACCAACCGCCAATATGAAGCATCGGTAAATCGACATCTTTAAAGTAAGTTTTAGGGGATAATTTTTGCCAATATTCATCATTTCGATCGAGCTGTAACCATTGGAAATAAAAATTACTAGGACAATATTTTCTTAAGGCTTCTTCCACCATAATAGGCATATCATAAATAGGTAAATTACGACTAGCTAAATAGAGAATTTTATATGCAGAAAAATCTTGTTTTAACCGTGCCGTTTCTGCGGATAATTGTATCGCCCAAGCCAAATTTAATTGATAACAAAAAGCATCATTTTCATACGCCCAATCAGTATATAAATCATAGGCAATCATCGCAGGACAAATAGTTTTTAAAGCAGGATGTTTACTTATGGCACAATATAATTGAGTCATTCCCTGATAAGAAAAACCATACATACCCACCTCACCAGTACTTCCATTCAGATTAGCAACCCATTCAAGGGTATCGTAACCATCTTCAATTTCCGTTTCAAATAACAAAAATTCCCCTTGTGAGTCTCCTCTCCCTCTCACATCTTGAATCACCACGATATAACCCTGTTTAGCGTACCATTTTGGATGTGCATATACTACCGTAGATGCGATCGATTTTCCGTAGGGTTGGCGCATTAGTAACACAGGAAATTGTTGATTATCAGTCACGGGGCGATAAATGTCTGTGGCTAATTTCACCCCGTCACGGGTAGCCATAAAAACCGTTTCTTTATTTACTTGATACATAAGTTTCTGTTCAATTTCAGATAGTTATTGCAGATAAAAATATGATAGGATAATTAAATAGCAATGTATTTTACATAATTATTATTACACAGCAAATAAAAGTCAAATATAGATAATATTATAAAGTATTATTAATTTTTAAATATAGTTAAATATATAAAAAAAGGAAAAACTTATGAGTTCGATCGAAATTAAAACAAAAAAAAAGATGCTAATTATTACCGCCAAAAAATAGGAATTAAGAAAAAAGATACAGAAAAACTCAGAAAATTATTTGACTCTTTAAATAAAGATTTAGAAGAAATGGCAAAAAGTAGTAATATGACAGTTGATGAATTGATCGATATTTTAGACCCTAGTAATCCTTTTTCTTTTTAGTCGTGTTTTATTTAATGTTATACAAGCAATATATTACAACTAATTAACAACTATGAATCCTATCACTTTATCTCAAAACAATTTAATAGAAATGGTTAAAATTTCTCAGCAATTGAACTTATCTATTAATCAATTATTAGAACAAATTAATTTAGGGCAATTAACCATTATTAAAACAGAAGAATTAGAAGATTTAATCGACTTTAGGGATGCAGTTTTAGCCGAATCAGATCCAGAAAATCAAGACAGAGTATCGTGGGAAAATATCAAGCAGAATCTAGGCTTATAAATTAATGTCAGAGTATAAAATTGAGTTTTTAAAGAAAGCCGAAAAAGAACTTTCAAAATTACCTTTTAATATTCAAAAACAAATTGCTAATCGTCTTGAATCTTTAATATCTAATCCATTTCCATCTGATGTTAAACAATTAAAAAATAGCAATGGAATATTAAGAATAAGAGTTAATGATTATCGCATTCTTTACCGCATTGAAAATGATGTATTAGTTATTCTTATTATAAAAATTGGTCATCGTAGCAAAGTTTATCGAGATTTATGATCTTCTAATGGCTAAATACACGAAAACCTCTCTGAGAATCAATCATCATGGCACTGATTAAAATGTTTGTATCTATAACAAATCTTAAATTATTTATTATCAATGATCTCTTGTAAAATTTCTTCCGTCAAGCCATTAGTGTCTGCTTGTATTTGCATATCTACAATGATTTCATCAAGAGATCGATCGAGTATAATTTCTTTAACCCAATGACGAAATAAACCTTCTATTTCTTCTTTTTTAATAGGCGTTTTTTTTTATAGGCTTTAGCTAATTCGGGTTCTACAATGATGGTGATTGTCTGCATCTTAACAGTTTCGATCGAACTTAATTATTTGTTATCATAACATTTTTGGAATGAAGAATAAATGTCCTCATTAAAAATTATCATAAAAATATTATGAATACTTATAATTTCACCTTGATACTTTCTGAATCTAGTCAACAAATTGACAACTTAGAAGATTTACTATTTGAGGCAGGATGTGATGATGCAACTTTATCATTCTCTAATGGTATTACTTATTTAGAGTTCGATCGAGATGGTGATCAATTTATCACAGTTTTAAATAGTGCGATTAAACAAGTAGAAAGTATTAATGATATATCTGTTATTAAACATATAACTCAGGAGGATTTAGTTACAAAATAAGGATCATTTCCATCCCCAATAACGGTATTCCAAGCCTGTATTTCTTCTTGATATTCTTGATTTTTAATATCCTCTTGTAAAGCCTCAATCATTTCTTTTTCTAATTGTTTTTGATGGTTTTCTTTTAATAATTGATTGATGTAATTACTGCGGTGTCCTTTCGCTTGTCGATCGACAAATTCTAGTACTTTTTCTTCTAGTGTAATAGTAACTTTTTTCATAGTATATGAATTGTTTATCTTACTAACTAATCATAGCATCTTAACACAACTAAAAAAGTAGCTCGATCGAGCTAATCTAGGCTAGAATAGAAAGAATCTAATATCTATCTGTAAATATTATGAAGGGAGAATTAACGGTAATTATTAAACAGGCTACAGAAGGCGGATATTGGGCGATTTGTCCTGAAATTCAAGGAGCAAATGGGCAAGGAGAAAGCATAGAAGAAGCAAAAGAAAGTCTCAAAAGTGCCATTAAATTAATTTTAGATGATCGTCTAATGGATATTGAAAGAGGATTACCAAAAGAAGTTATTAGAGACATAATTTTAATTCCATGAAACGGAAAGAATTAGAAAGAAAATTACGTCAAGCAGGTTGCTATCTCAAAAGAGAAGGTTCGTCTCATTCTTTGTGGATTAATCCCAAAACTGGTATTATGGAAGCTGTACCACGTCATCCAGAAATCAAAGAATTTTTAGCTAAAAAAATATTGAAAAGTTTAGACGCACAATAGCGAAGCGATCTCACTATCCACCAATTATCTTATAATATCAAGTTCAGATGATCACTTATAATAAAAATTTGCGAACTTCTTAGCGACTTTGCGCCTTTGCGTGAGATTTTACTATAACTATTTAATCGAACCTGATATAAGTTCAAGAAAAGATTTAGGGCTAATAATTTGTATATTCAAAAAAAACGCCCTAGAATTTGATTCCAGAGCAGTTTTTATCAGCTATTTAATTTTTTTGATTAAATTATAAAGAAGAACCTAAACCTGCATAAGCACCGTAGAAAAACAATGCTACGACAGTTAAAACACCCATTCCTGCGATCGTACCAACAATCCACAAAGGAATTCTTGCTTCTCCCATGATCAAACCTCCTTGATTAATTAAATTAGTTTTTAGTTGAAGAAATAACTAGAGAATAAAACGCCTAAAACGGCTACGAATAACAACCCTAAGTAAAGGGAAGTACGATTTAACTCTACACCTTGTCTGTTAGGATTTTGATTTCTGTCCATGAGTATCTCCTATCGTTGAATAAATTGCATAGCGGTAATAGCACCGATGAAAAATACAGAAGGTACAGCTAAAGTGTGAACAGCTAACCATCTGACGGTAAAAATAGGATATGAAATCGGTTGATTAGGACTATTAGTCATTTTTAATTTACCTTTTTAATCTATTAACTATTTATTAAATTGTTCGATTTGTTTTGTAGCATCATATCGATCGCTGATAATTGGTAATTCTTCACGAGTTTGAGTGAAGTATTCATCAGGGCGAGGTGTGCCAAAAGCATCATAAGCCAAACCAGTGCTTACGAACAACCAACCAGCGATGAAAAGCATGGGGATAGTGATACTATGAATAACCCAATATCTTACACTGGTAACAATGTCGGTAAATGGGCGTTCACCTGTACTTCCAGCCATAATTTGCCTCCTAAATTTTTTTACTATCTAACTAATGTACAACATTTGCGACTTAACTTAGACCGCATTCTGAGTATTATATTTTAACAGAACACCACGCTCTCCTAAAACAAAACCTCGATCGAGATCAAGAAAAACGATTTTATATAAGTTAGAGGGTACAGACTCCACTTCTCGATCTTTTTCCCATGTTAAACCACCATCACGGCTAACGAGAAGATTGCCACTGCCTCCTGCTACCCAAATTTCGTCTTCTTGACGAGTCGCTAAATCTAAAAAGCCCCAACTGGTAGAATATTCAGGGTTAATCGGCTCTGCCCAATTTTCTACTTCTTGGGATTCACTGAGTTGAATTTGTCCTCCTCTGGCAATCAACCATAGTCGATCGTCATCAAAGAAACCCATATTTTGTAAACGTTTGGAGGAGTTACGGTTATGGGGAGTCCATTCGGTATCTCCGGGTTGCCATGTGGAATAAAAGTTTCCTCTGGCACTGACGGCGACATATTTACCATCCGCAGAGCGATTAATGCTTCTGGCAACCCCGACAGCGCCTTCCACTAAACCTTTCCATGTTTTACCCCCATCGGTGGTTTTATAAATAGCCCCTAAATTTGTCACCATTTCGGCGGTATCAGGTGCTAAGGCGACTATATCATAGGGAATACCGGGGAGTTTATCACTTAAAGGAATACGATCCCAAGTTTCGCCTCCGTTGCTAGTATGTAACAATACGTTAGGTTGTCCTGTAATCCAACCTTCGTTATCATAAAAACTGATACCTGTAAAGCTGATTTTTTCTTCTCCTAAATCAATAATTTTTGGTTGCCAAGTATCACCACCGTCATTGGTTTCAAATAAGGTGGCTTTTGTACCCACTAACCAACCATGATTAGAGTCACTGGTAAAGGCTAAATCCGCTAAAATAGCATCGGTATCTAATTGAATATATTGCCAAGGATTCTCGCTAACAGAAGGCACTTTAGAGCAACTGACACACAAGAAACCGACTAACACTAATATTAATACTTGTTTGAGTCGATCGAATAAAAAATTCATTGTAATTTCTAAAAATATAATTTCTGATTAATTCAATCCGTATAAACTGAGAAAGAATAAGAAAGCTAAAGCCAAAGCCCCGAAAATTAAGAGGTTTTTTTGATTGGGGGTTAATTGATTTACCCCAAAACCATAGTTTAAATTTTCAGCAAATCCAGACGGTGCATCCGTAGCCCCAATATTCGTAAAAGCATTACGACTTGAACCACACACAGGGCAACGCCAATTACTAGGCAAATCCGTAAACAACGTACCTGCGGGGATATTGGTTTTACTATCACCCTTAGAAGGTACATAAGTATAACCACAAGAACGACACTCGTAACTCGGAGGAGCTTGTTCAGCTAAGGTTTTTTCTTTGGAGGCTTCACTCATGACGGTATGTTTAGCAAATCTTAAAAGTTCTTTAAGAATTATTACATAAAAGGTGTTCAATAATTAATTCTTTCATCGACAGTTGTTTTTCTCACAATTGTTGACTTGAGGTTATAATAGTAATAAGTAGAGATGTATTTAAGGACAATTTTTTAAGTTTAAAAAACTTACTTTTAGATTCGACATTAAGCCTTTAGTTTAATGGTCAAAAACTTTAGATATATCTTTTCTTAAAAATATTTAAACACAAAGAAAAAAAGATGAAAATATCCTATAAGTTATGCTCGATCGTCAGTTTTACAGCTATTTCTATGGTACTATTAAATAGCTTAAATAAACCTGTATTTGCTCAGTTTAGAGGACAAGATTCTCAACAGTTTTTTGACCAAGGAAATCAATTAATGGAGCAACAAATTAGAGAACTTCAACAAGGAAATGTAGAAGCCTTAGAGGAAGAAAAAGAAGTTAAAGAAGAAAATCTTGAAAGTACATTAGAAATTAAAAAAGATGACGATGTTTCGATCGAAGAAAAACCCGCTATTGAGACATCTGTAGATGAGAATGTACCAGAAGCACCTGATAGTGAGATAAAAATTCAAACTAATTAGTAAAAAAAATTATTAATTTATATATCAAGTGAGGGGGAGGTTTTTAATAACTTTACAAATTATTTTAAGGGAACTTTTTTGCTAATATTTCGTCTTAACTAATGTATCTTATTTATTAGTTAAAATTTAGCATAAATTATGAAATCTCAACTTTTTTCCTCCGTAATTAATTTTTCCCTTGTTGCCGTTTCTTTTTCTTTTTTGGCTTCCCCTTCTATTGCTCAATCTTCCTCGTCAAATTTTAATCAACAACAATGTATTGATGGTTTAGTAAAAGAAGGGTTAAAACCTGATCAGGCTTCAGTATGGTGTAATTATACTAGAGAATGTTTAGCTCGATCGCAACGAGAAGGATTACCCCTCGAATCTGCTCGAAGTGTGTGTAATTGCACTATTAAAGAGTTTAGAAAACGTTATAGCACGGAAAAATTTAGAGAGATAAGCAAACAGGCGGATACTAACCCAAAAATTGCTAGAGAGTTACGGGAAGTAGGAGAAAGTTGCTTTGAAGCAATCCTTTTTGAGTAATTAACAATTAAAAATTAACAATTAACAATTAACAATTATACACTATACACTATACACTATACACTATACGCTATCAGAGTTTTTTAAGCCATTTTGCTTCTTCGAGAACCGATCGAACGGAAATTAGATTATTATGGTTAAACCAATGGGTAAAGGCTTGTTTAATATTACCTCGTCTTAAGGCTTGTACTCCATCGCTGACGGAAACTGCAATGTGTTGCATGACGCTAGAATCTCGATAACAGTCCATCATACAAGCAGTACAGTTGTCTTTTATACGTTGTGAACCATCAAATTCGGTAATGTGACACATGGGTTCAGCCCAATTATGGCAACGATAAAGGTTTAAAAACCAGTCTAAATAAAAGAATTTCCAACCCCCCAGACAACCAAATTTCTCGGTTTCTCCTTTTAAGTGTCTTTGCATATCCTCAATGGATGCCGTAGGGTTAACCACATGAAACTCTTTTTTTAAGGCTTTCACGGCTTCAAATCGATCGAGCAGTTCTTCTTTGGTATAATCCACTAAATTAGAATCGGCATAACCTAAATAAGAAGAAGCAAGGGTAGTTAAAGGATAAGAAAAAGTGACGCTATCAAAGCCTAAAGACTTTAAAAAAGAGGGAAGTTGACTATAATCATCAATCAGTCTTGACATGGTGACGGAAGCCGTTGTACTGATATTATAGTTTTTAAAATGCTCATTGGCGGTTTTGATGCGTTGACATACACCCCTTAAGCCTCTATTTTCTTCGTGTTTGTCGATTTCTGTGGCGTCGATCGATATAATAACACTAACTAATCCAGTAGTAGCTAACTCGTCTATTTTCTCTTTGGTTAACAATGAAGCGTTAGTAACTAACATCGGCGCCATGCCAATACTGGAAGCATGGGTGATAATTTCTGTTAAGTTAGGGTGTAACATTGGTTCACCACCGACATAAATAATAAAATAAACTCCGTTTTTGTAGAGAATTTCGGAGGCTTGTTTTGCTTCCTCTAAAGTAACATATTGCCGTTGCTCGATCGGCATTTTATCCACCGCAAAGTTGCAAAATCCGCACCTAGCATTACAAGCGCTAGTAATAGCAAATTGACACATACTAGGTCCACCGTCAATAATACCCTCTTTTGCCAACTGCCAGATACTTTTCTTTTTCTTGAGAGAAATAGTTTTTTGATTCATTAACCTTATTTTCTACTTATTCATGGTCAATCATAATATATTAATATAATGACATCGATCACAAATTAAAACCCATGAGTTTTGACAATGTTTGTAAATATTTAGCAGAGCAATATCCTCAACCCTTTATAGAATGGTTGTTAGGCATCAAAAATTCTCCCGTGAAAGTGCTAAAAACTGAATTAAACCTTGATCCCATCAGAGCAGATTCGGTATTAGGAAACTTTGCTGAAAATATAGACAAATATTGATAATAGATGTCAAATATCTCCTCAAAATTAGAGAAAAGGTTGAATTTTTCTTGTTCTTTTTAGTTTTATAGTAACATAGAATTGTGGTTACTCCCCTTGATTAGATTATGCAGTTAGTAGAAAGACATATTATTACAAAAACTCATCCTTTCTGGTTATCCTTAGATCAAGTGTGTTTTGCTTCTAAAAATCTGTATAATAAAGCTAACTACAATATCCGACAAAGTCTAATTTTTTGTGGAGAATTTTCTAACTATAATCTCCTTGATAAAGTCTTAAAATTAACTCCCGAATATCGAGCCTTACCCGCTAAAGTAGCTCAACAAACTTTGAGAAATTTAGAACAAAATTGGCGTTCTTTTTTTCTAGCTATTAAAGAGTATAAATTGCATCCAGAAAAGTTTTTAGGAAAACCAAAATTGCTTAAATATAAAGACAAAAATGGAAGACATTTAGTAATTTATACGGCTCAGGCGGTAAGTAAAAAGAGCTTAAAACAAGGGTTAATAAAATTATCAGGTTTAGACTTTTCTTTGCCTACAAAAATTAATAGTGATAAGTTAAATCAAGTAAGAGTAATTCCCAAAAATAATTACTATATAATAGAGGTAATTTATGAAAAAGAGGAGGTAAACGCAAAAGATAAAACAGAAAAAATAGCCTCGATCGATTTAGGCATAAATAATTTAATAGCGTTAACATCAAATCAGCTAGGATTCATACCAGTTATGATTAACGGACGAATATTAAAGAGCATAAATCAATTTTACAATCTTAAAAAATCTAAATTACAAAAACAACTACCATCAGAACAACATTGGTCAAATCGTCTAAGTTTATTGACAAGAAAAAGAGAGGAAAAAATAAATAATTATTTTCATCAAGTGAGTAATTATTTAGTAAAACTTTTATTAGAGTGGGAAATAGATACTTTAGTAATAGGAAAAAATAAAAACTGGAAACAAGGAGTAGAATTGGGCAAAAGAAACAACCAAAATTTTACAAATATTCCTCACAATAAATTGATAGAAAAAATAAAATATAAATGTCAATTAGTAGGAATAAAAGTAATAGAGAGGGAAGAATCCTATACAAGTGTAGCTAGTTTTTTAGATTTAGATGAAATACCAATTTATGGTGATGTTACTGATGGGGAAAAAGTAAAATTTAGTGGTAAAAGAATAAAAAGAGGTTTATATCGTAGCAACAGTGGAAAACTGATTAATGCAGATGTAAATGCCAGTTATAACATATTAAGAAAAGCATTCCCTAACGCATTTGCGGAAGGGATTCCAGAGGTGCGTAGTTCACCCACGGTTGGTAATACCTACGAAACAAAAAATGAAGGGGAGTGCCTGAAATGGACTCCAAGTCAATGTCATATTTGACTATATTTTTTGGAACTATTACTGTTAAGATTAGATCAACGCATTTTACATCTTGAATTTCAAACTGAGGCACAATCTAAACCGCCTATGCCGTTGAGGATGCTTGACTATTCCGTAAGACTCAAAAGAAAATACGGACTTGATGTCATGCAAATTATTATTTTTCTCAAGAAAACTGAATCAGAAGTGGTTTTTCAAGAAGAATATCGAGATCGAACTACGATCATAAATATAGGGTAATTCGCTTATGGGAGGAAGATACAGAATTATTTTTACAGCAACCGATTTTATATCCCTTTGCAGTTTTAGCCAAATCGGAATCACCAGAGATATTATTAGAAAAGGTAGCCACTAAAATTAATGAAGTAGATAAGGAGTTACAACCAGAATTGATGGCTTGTACCTATATTTTAGCGGGTTTAAAATTAGAAAAAAGATTAATTAAATCACTATTAAAGGAGGAAATTATGAAAAATTCTGTTACATACCAAGAAATAGTGCAAGATGCTAAAACTCAGGGTAACAGGCAGGGTAAAAAGGAAGAAGCCTTAAACTTATTACAAAAAATGATTAAGAGTAAACTAGAATTATTCGATCGAGATTTATTTCGTCAAATTGAAGGTTTAACCCTCGAAAAAATGGAAGATTTGGCGATCGCACTCTTGAAAATGGATTATTTGGGAGATTTGGAGTTATGGTTAGAAGAAAATACTTAACAGTAAGCTCTTTAGAGCTTTTAGGAGAAAATATTATTAAATCTTAACTATGAGTCACATATCCGTTGTTATTCCTGTTTATAAAGCCGAAAAATCTCTCTATGAGTTATACGATCGACTTTGTACTTCTGTCTCCACTATTACCGATGACTTTGAGATTATCTTAGTAGAAGATTGCGGGGGCGATCGATCTTGGGATATTATTTTAGAATTGGCAGAAAAAGATAGCAGAGTCAAAGGTATTCAATTTAGCCGTAACTTTGGACAACATTATGGCATAACCGCAGGATTAGATCATTGTAACGGTGATTGGGTAATAGTTATGGATTGTGACTTACAAGATCGCCCCGAAGAAATACCAAGACTTTACGAAAAAGCACAAAAAGGCTATGACGTAGTTTTGGCAAAAAGAAAAAATAGGCAACATGGTTTTTTCAAGAAATTAACCTCCAAATGGTTTTACCAAGTTTTTAACTATTTAGCAGATTTAAAATATGATGCTGAAGTGGGTAATTTTAGAATTATCTCTCGTCAAGTAGTCAGTAACTTTTGTAATATTAGAGAACAATTAAGATTTTTTGGTGGCATTGTTGATTGGATGGGTTATCCAACTGCTAGTATTAATGTGCAACACGATGCCAGATTAGAAGGAAAAAGTACCTATACATTCAAAAAACTATGCAAATTGGCGATCGACACTATTATCGCCTACTCCGATAAACCCCTCAGAATATCGATCGGTTTTGGCTTTTTTATTTCCGTTGTATCTTTGATATTTGGATGTTTTATTTTATTGAGAGTTTTATTTTACGGTTCTTCGGTAACAGGTTGGGCAAGTTTAATTGTCTCCCTGTATTTTTTAGGGGGTATAATTATTTCCATACTAGGTATCATTGGCATTTATTTGGGTAAAACCTTTGATGAAACAAAAAAAAGACCTTTGTATGTTATTAGAAAATCTACTAATGTTAATTAAAAATTGTCCAATAAATTTAGAGAAAAAAGGAAAAAAAGTTTATGAACACAATACTTTTAAAAGACTTATCCTATGAGACAAGAAATTTAAGTGTTCCTAGTTTTGAGTTATCAGAAAACACTTTAACGCAAATTGATGAAGATACTTTAAAAATATGCCTCGATGAAAAATATCAAGAATATGGCTCTTTTTTTACACAATGCCGTATTAGTAAAACTAACCTAAAATATGCACATATTTTAAGTCGATGCGGATTTTATTTTGTTGAAGTTATTGTTTCACCTCAAACTAATTTTAAGAAAAATCTAATTTTACAAAATTTTATTGAGAATAAGAGTAATTTTATTCCTAAAAAATATAAGTACGAAAATTTTAAATTATTATCATTGAACAAAAGTGATTTAGTACAAGTTGAGAAAATAAAAATAATTGCACAAGGTTCATTTTCTGATGACAGATTTCATCTTGATTTTAACTGCCCAAAACAAATTGCAGATCAAAGATTTTCTTTTTGGGTAGATGATTTGTTAAACAATGAAAAAGTAACCTTTGATTATCTTTCTTATTTAGATAATGAAATTGCTTTCTTTGCTAGAAACGAAGATAACCTTATTTTAGCAGGTTTTGCTTCTAATTATGTTAATAGTGGATTAGGTGATTTTTTTTGGTTATCAGTTTTGGAAAAAATGATGCTTGAGGGATATAAAAATGCAACAACAGTTATTTCTATCAACAATACCCCCGTATTGAATCTTTATTCGAGAATTGGATTTAAGTATAAATTTCCTTTAGCAACTTTCCATTATTGGAGTTCTTTAAATTATTAAATAGTAATTAAAAATATAAATATTCATTTAATAAACTATTCTTTACTCTAATATTTATGAGAGGAAATAAATAAATTTATAAAAATATAACCAGTTTAAATTTATGGAATTAAAACAAATATTAGAGAAAAAAAGAGAGAAAATTCTGGAAATTGCTAGTAAACATGGTGCTTTTAATATTAGAATTTTTGGTTCAGTAGCAAGAGGAGAGGAAACAGAAAACAGCGATATTGATTTTTTAATCGATTATGATCTTCAGAAAATTTCTCCTTGGTTTCTCACAGGGTTAATTACTGATTTAGAAGAATTATTAGAGAGAAAAGTTGATGTTATAACAGTTAAATCTTTGCATTATTTTATTAGGTATAAAATATTAAAGGAGGCGATCAATCTATGAAAAATTATCGTTTGTAGACAATGATTTACCAAAGTTAGAAAGGGCGATCGAACATATAGCTCAAATTTAATAGTTAAGATTTAATCTTTATATTGGGGGTTTATCTGAAAGAAGGTGCGATCGAATCTTCTTTTGATTAGCCTTATGGAGAGTAAAAGCTAAAATAAAGATTAGAGGATAATTAATAATTCTTAATACTTTAAACTACAAAAAAATGAAAACAATTACACCAACAGAGTTAAAAAATAATATCAATAGTTTACTAGAAGAAGTACTGACAACAGGCATTCCTATTGAAATAAATAAAGAAGGAAAGTTGTTGTTAATTTCTCCCATCCACAAAACAGACAAACTACAAAAATTGGTATATAGATCTCAAGTTATTCAAGGTAATCCTGATGATTTAGTTAACATCCAATGGAAAGATGAGGTGAATCTTGATTTACCTTGATACTCACGTTGTTGTCTGGTTATACGCTGGGGTGACAGATAAATTCAGTGATTGAGCTAAAACCCTGATCAATGAGAATGAACTTTATATTTCAGCAATTGTCAGACTAGAATTACAATATTTACATGAGATTAAACGTATTACTGATGACTCCGATTTGATCATTTCTGATCTTTCTAATCGTATCAATCTAAAAGTGTGTGATCAAAATTTTAATCTGATTATCAATAAATCATTAACTATTAATTGGATTCGTGATCCGTTCGATCGAATTATTACCGCTAATGCTCATCTAAATAATGATATTTTACTCACAAAAGATCATGTTATTTTAAATAATTATATTTATGCTAAATGGGACTAGAAATGTAGTTAAAATTTAATCTTGATGTTGAGTGTTTACAAAAAAGGTGCGATCGAATTTTCTTTTGATTAGCCTTATGGAGAGTAAAAGCTAAAATGAAGATCAGAAAATGATTCATATTATTCTGAATTTTTTGCTATATTCGTATTTAAAGAGTAACTAAAGAGGAACAAAACATGACTATTAAGGAGTTAATCAAAGCTGAATTAGATTATGTATCGGAAAAAGATTTACAAGAATTTTATCAACTATTGAAAAGTCGTAGTCAAAGACAAAAACCAGAAGAAATAGATGAGTGGGATTTAATTATTCAAGAATGCCAAATTGACACTGGTATTAGTGATTTAGCTTATCAGCATCATCATTATATTCATGGTACGCCAAAAATAGAAGTAGAGTAAATGAAAAAAGTTTTTGTGGATACTGCCGCTTGGTTAGCATTAATTAATAACAAAGATTATTTTCACGATTTAGTCGTTGAAATTAGAAAAAAGTTGAAGGTACAAGGTTATTATTTTGTCACCACTGATTTTGTATTTTTAGAAGTAGCAGATGCCTTAAATTCACCTAAGTTTAGACAGCAAACCATTAACTTTATCAATCGTTTGAGAAATTTACCTGATTTGTTCATTATTCCCGTTAGTAGTGAAATTTTTTTTGAGGGATGGAATTTTTATTGTCAACGCTTAGATAAAGATTGGGGCTTAACTGATTGTATTAGTTTTGTGGTTATGCAAAGAGAAGGAATTACAGAGGCTTTTACTACTGATAAACACTTTGAACAAGCGGGATTTATTCGTTTGATTAAATAATCTCATCAAGAACTGATTTTTAAGTATAAAGTTAAAGTAAAAAAGGGAGGTTAAGATTATGACAAATAAATTATTAGCTAAGGTATTAAATGATAAAAATTTAGAAATAGCAACAGAAATAAAAGAAAAACTAGAGCCGAATACCGAATATGAAATTATTTTTAGTGAGGAAGAAATTATTTTCAAAAAAGTAATCCCTTCAGTGAAAAAAACATCATCCCTTTTGAGAAAAGGTTCAGGAAAATCGATTTTGAGACACGCTGGAACATGGAAAGGGGATGATCTTCAAGAATGTTTAGAAATAGTTTATAATAATCGTAGTCAAATAGAAATTTAATTCATGTATTTGCTAGACACAAATCATTGTAGTCAGATAATTTTTGGCAATAAAATTATTAGAGAAAAGTTAGAACAAATAGAAGAAGAATTAATTGCTACCAGTGTAATTGTCGCAGGAGAATTAATTTTTATGGCTCAAAACTCTTTGTATAAAGATGACAATTTAGCTAAAGTTAAAAGTTTTTTAAATGATATTAATATTTATAGTTTTAATGAAGAAACAATATATATTTACGGTGAACTAAAAGCGAAAATAATTGATAAATTTGGACCGAAAGAAAAAGTTAAGAAACGAAAATTTACTATTCAAAACTTAGGGATTAGCGATAATGATCTGTGGATTGCTTCAACAGTTATTCAAGAGAATTTAATCTTAGTGTCCACAGATAAAGACTTTTTAAGAATCAAACAAGTACATAATTTTTGTATCGAAAATTGGTTAGTGTAGAATAAAATAATCTCATCACAACTGATTTTTCATGAACTATCTTTATATATTTGGCACAATCTTTTTCACAGTTTACGGGCAATTAATCCTCAAATGGCGTATTGGCTTATACGGAAGTTTACCCGAAATATTGCTCGATCGAATTTTATTTTTATTACGTTTGTTGTTAGATCCCTTTATTTTCAGTGGATTTGTGTCGGCATTTTTAGCTTCCCTATGTTGGATGGCGGCAATGACTAAATTTCAATTAAGTTATGCTTATCCCTTTATGAGTTTTGCTTTTGTATTGGTGCTAATTTTAAGTAATATATTCTTTAAAGAACCAATTACCATCGGTAAAAGTATTGGAATGGCTTTTATTGTTTTAGGCATTATTGTTGGCAGTAGGGGCTAAAATAAATATTCCACCACTAATGAATTGATAATCCCATGAAAAAATGCTTAAACTGTAACCATGAATTTAATAGTGAATCTTGGCAGTGTATGCAATGTAGTTATGAACCAATATTAATCAATAATTTTCTTTCCTTCGCTCCTGAATTAGCCCAAGAAAATGAAGGGTTTAATCCCGAATCATTTGCCCTGTTAGCCAAATTAGAAGGGAAAAATTTTTGGTTTCGTAATCGAAATAGATTAATTATTTGGGCATTTAATAAATATTTTAAACAGGCAAAAAACTTTTTAGAAATTGGATGCGGTACTGGTTTTGTTTTGTCCGCCATTGAAAAGAATTTTCCTCAACTTCAAATTTATGGCAGTGAAATTTATAGTAATGGCTTAACATTTGCATCTCAAAGATTGAAAAATGCCCAACTTTTGCAGATGGATGCCCGAAAAATCCCCTTTATGCAAGAATTTGACGTTATTGGAGCGTTTGATGTTATTGAACATATCAAAGAAGATGAAGATGTTTTAAAAGAAATGAACAACTCGCTATTAATGAAGGGGGGGGTAATACTAACTGTTCCCCAACACCGTTGGTTATGGAGTCAAGCCGATGAATACGCCCACCATGTGAGACGTTATACGGCTAAAGAATTAAAGAATAAAGTCGAATCCGCAGGTTTTAAAGTGCTAAAAATGACATCTTTCGTATCTTTACTCCTGCCATTGATGATTATATCTCGACTAAAACCCAGAAAACCAAATCAACAATTTGATATATTATCGGAATTTAAAATTAGTCCCCTTCTGAATAAAATATTAGAAATAATTTTAACCATTGAATTAATTTTGATTAAAATGGGTGTATCTTTCTCATTCGGGGGAAGTTTATTATTAATCGCAGTAAAAGTTAAATAATTTTAGATAAAAAATTAAGACTACTTTCAATAATAGAGGAAAATGGAAATAACAAAAATACAATTTAAAGCCAAATTTGAAGAGATTTTAGATAAATTAAATCAAGAAAATGAAGACATTATTATTATTGATAATGGACAGCCAGTATTTACTCTTTCTAAGTATAAGAACAAATCTCTAACTACGGCGGAATTATTTGCTCCTCTACGAGGTAAAATCAAATATTATGAGGATTTAACTTCTCCCACTACGGAAGAATGGAGCGAAGTATGACAGTTGTTTTAGATACTTGTGCTTTAATTTGGTGGAGTTTAGATACTGAAATGCTTTCATCTTCCGCCAGAAATCTTTGTGATGTTATGGAAAGAGAAAAAAGCGGTTTAGTCGCCTCTATCTCTTTATGGGAAATTGCTCTTAAGATAAAAAGGGGAAAGCTAGATTTAGGCATTGACTTGAATTATTATATCAATACTTTACTCTGTTCTAATGTGATTCAAATTATCCCTATAGACGTTAATTTATGGGTTGATAGTGTTAATTTAGATTGGCAACATAGAGAGAGAAGAGATCCAGCCGATAGGGTGATAGTGGCTTTGGCTAACAAATATCAGGCTCAACTAATTACCAAAGATGAGGTAATATCTAGTTTTTATGGTCTAACTGTATGGTAATAGAAGAGTTTTTTCGATAGCAGAAGAATAAAAAAATTAACCATTGAATTAATTTTGATTAAAATGGGTGTATCTTTCCCTTTCGGGGGAAGTTTATTATTAATCGCCATCAAAAAATAAATAAAATATGACGATCGTTCCTTTTAATAAGCCATATATGACGGGAAAAGAGCTATGGTATATTAGCCAAGCTCATCATGCAGGACAACTAGCAGGAGATGGCACTTATACTAAAAAATGTCATACTTGGTTACAAAAAAAACATGACTGTAGTAAGGCTCTTTTGACTCATTCCTGTACTGCAGCCCTAGAAATGTCAGCTATATTAGCAGATGTTAAAGAGGGTGATGAGGTAATTATGCCTAGTTATACTTTTGTCAGTACGGCTAATGCCTTTGTGTTAAGGGGTGCAGTTCCTGTATTTATCGATATTCGTCCTGATACTCTAAACTTAGATGAAACCCTAGTTGAGTCAGCTATTACTGATAAAACCCGTGCGATCGTCCCTGTTCACTACGCAGGAGTTGGTTGTGAAATGGACACCTTACAAAATATTGCTCAGAAACATCAACTTTTGTTGATTGAAGATGCCGCTCAAGGATTAATGGCAACTTATAAAGATAAGCCTTTAGGTAGTTTTGGCGATTTGAGTTGTTTTAGTTTTCACGAAACGAAAAATATCATTTCAGGGGAAGGCGGTGCTTTAATCATCAATAATTCTCGCTTTACCGAAGAAGCAGAAATTATTAGAGAAAAAGGCACAAATAGAAGTCAGTTTTTCCGAGGGCAAGTAGATAAATATACTTGGATTGAAAAAGGTTCAAGTTACCTACCCGGAGAATTAATCGCCGCTTTCTTGTACGCTCAACTAGAAGAAGCAGAACAAATTATTGCTTCTCGTTTAAAGGTATGGGATTATTATCATGAACTTTTAGAGCCTTTAGAAAAAGAGGGTAAACTACGCCGTCCAATTATACCAAAAGAATGCCAACATAATGGTCATATGTATTATATTTTGCTGGAAAATTTAGACACTCGTACTCGTCTGATTGAATACTTAAAAGCGGAAGGTATTTACTCTGTTTTTCATTATGTGCCGTTGCATAGTTCTCCTGCTGGTGAACATTATGGCAGGGTTCATGGTTCAATGACGATTACAAATCAACTATCTGATAATTTAGTGAGATTGCCTTTATTTCCTCTTTTACAGTTTTCGGAGATAGAAAGGATTGTGAGTTTAATTAAGATTTTTTTAGAGGGGTGAATTAAAGTGTTTTTAAGAGAGCAGTTCGATCGTTTTAAAAATAATTTTTGGTTACTTTGGTTTGGTATTTTGGCGATATTACTCTTTTTTATGAAACTTCGTATGCTGATAATTATTTAGAAAAATTCCGTGATTTATCATCTCCATTAATATTAAGTAAATACATCAAATTATCAAAAATCTTAGTTAAAAATAAAAAGTTTTCATGATTAATTTAAATCAAAATAAAGAAAAATTATTAGTTTTATCTCTAATACTTGCTTTATTTGCCGCTTGGATTGGACAGATGTACACATATCTTTTTGTTGCTGATGATTTTGCTTTTGCAGAGTCATTTAAAAACGGTATTTGGGACATGATTATCTCTGCTTATCAGGTTACGGGTATTCGTCGTTCTATTGGCTTTTTATCAAATGTTCCACTTCTAGGATTACCAGTTGACGTCATTAATTATTTCTGTCTTGCTCTCCATTTTACTGCTACATTGCTCTTTTACCAAGTTGTCAAATTGTTGGCGAAGTCAAATAAGATTAGCTTTATTTGTTCTATACTCTTTGGAGTATTTCCATTTGGTTATGGTGCAGTTACTTGGGCAAGTGGAACCTACATTATTACTCATTTTATTTTCTTTCTTGCGGCACTCCTAATACTTTTATATCATGCTTTTCGACCTATCGCAAAAGATTGGGTAATAAGTTTGGTTACAGGGGTATTAATTTTTATTAGCTGTTTAATTGGTGAACATCTAATTTTTGCAACAGCATTTATTGGTTTACTTGCGTTGGTGTCAATGAATAAAAATATTCAGATTTCAGACGTGAAAAAAACATGGGTATTTACTCCTTTTATTGTCATAATTGTTTATTTACTCCTAGTTATTGTAACTCAACAAGGTGGCATCAATATTACAGATATTCGTGGAAATGAGAAGTCTGTTTCTAGTATAAATTTAACTACAGTAATATCTGTTTGGTTTTATCTGATTAAAAATTTACAGATGTTTCAAATATGGACAAATGCAGAAGCAATTAGAATTACAATAAATAACATGGGGTGGGTGAAAATTTTGATTGGGTTATTAATATTATTACTGAGTGTAGCTTTAGTAAAAATCTTTTTAAATTTGGATGCTTCTCCAAAAAATAGAGTTTCAAAAACCTTTAATACAAAAAATAGAAATTCTACTTATATTAGTGAAATGTGGGATATAATTACTATTTTTATAATGATGTTAAGTATATCAGGAGTTCATGCTTTAGCAGGAGGTTATTCTGCTTCATCTCGTCATCAATATGTTCCTATTGCTTTATTTTTAATGTTTATAGGGGTTATTTGTTCAAAAACCTTCATGATTAAATATTTCCAATTTAAGACTTTTAAATCACAGTTATTTTTATTTTTATTAATTTTTATCGGCGTTACTACAACTTGGTTAGTGACTGGAATTAATAAATTTGAATTGACTAGACATCATAATCTTATCAATTTTCTAGCAGAAAACAAAATTGAAAAAACAATTAATCTTCAATTTGAACCTCCACTTTATTTTGCTTGGAAGAGTATGAATGGTACATTAAGTCATTCATTCGATGAGGAATGGGTAATTAATCTTGGTCTACAATATAAAGGAAAAGAACCTATAAAATTATCTTCTGATAGAGATTCAGTCAAGGTTCATATAATATATAAACCCAATTTTGATATTTATGTATTTGACAAAAAAATGCAATAGTTTCAATTTTTAGGTTTATGCAACATAAAATATTACCAGCAATCATTAACTAAGCCTTATGACAGCAATTATAACTAAACCCATCGGCGAAAATATTGTTAAGTTAAATTCCGTTAGTTGGGCGACTTTTAATCACCTTCTCGATGAATTAGGTAATAAAAGAAGTCAACGTTTAACTTACTATAATCATATTTTAGAAATTATGAGTCCATTAGGAATACACGAAAATAATAACCGTTTTATTGAAAGTTTAATCTTTGTCATTGCCGATGAGTTAGGTTTGAATTTAAAGAAATTTGGTTCACTTACTCTCAAATCCCCTCAATTTCAACAAGCGGTTGAGCCAGATTCTTGTTATTATTTACAAAATGAGCCAAAGGTAAGAAATAAACAACAAATTGATTTAACGATCAATCCTCCTCCTGATTTAGTGTTAGAAATAGATATAACGAGCGGTTCATTACATAAATTACCGATTTATGCTAACTTGGGAGTACCAGAAATATGGCGTTATCATGCTGAAAAATTAACGGTTTTTATCTTTGAAAAAGAGACAAATAATTATCAAGAGTGCGATCAAAGTTTTGTCTTTCCTTTTCTCGACTTAAGTTTAATTCCAGAGTTAATTCAACAAAGTTCGATCGAGAGAGAAACGGCAGTATTAAGAGCTTTTAGAAAGTATATTAGAGATAGTCAAAAAAACCCTTAATCTTTTTTATGGACTTAGCTACTATCACCCCCCTCATTTTAACCTATAACGAAGAACCAAATATCGATCGAACCCTGAGTAAGCTAACATGGGCAAAAGAGATTATTGTCATTGATAGCTTTAGTAGTGATAAAACCTTAGAAATTATTGAAAATTATAGCAATGTCAAACTATATCAACGAAAATTTGACACTCACGCTCAACAGTGGAATTATGGTTTACAACAAGTTAATTCTCAGTGGGTATTGTCAATGGATGCTGATTATTGCCTGACTGAAGATTTATTAGATGAAATCAAAAATCAAAAATCAAATTCTTTAGCTGATGGTTACTTTATTCCTTTCAAATATTGCGTCTTTGGAAAACCTTTAACTCAAACAATATTACCTCCTCGTCAATGTTTATTTCTCAAACATCAAGCTATTTATATTGACGATGGACACACTCAATTATTAGAAAATAAAGGTCAAACCAGTTATCTTAATTATCCCATTTATCATGACGATCGAAAACCCCTGAGTAGATGGTTATGGGCGCAGGATAGATATATGGTATTAGAAGTTGAGAAAATATTAAAGACTCCCACCAATGAATTAAGTATAGGAGATAAAATCCGTAAACAAATCATTATTGCCCCCTTTATCATACTCATTTACTGCTTAATTGTTAAAGGAGGCATATTTGACGGTTGGCATGGATGGTATTATGCCTTTCAAAGAATGTTTGCAGAAATTCTACTATCCTTAAGATTAATTGAATCTCGTTATTTTCACACCCCTTCACCTCAAAACTCTAAGGATTAAACATTGCTTGTTTCATCTCTCTTACTGCTCTTTCTAAACCAACTAAAACGGCACGACTAATGATACTATGTCCTATATTCAACTCCTCCATCCCCGCAATAGAAGCCACAGGATACACATTCCAATAGGTTAAACCATGCCCTGCATTTACCCTTAAGCCTAATTCTAAAGCCTGTTGTGTGCCTTTTTGCAAAGCCATTAATTCTTGTTGCCTTATTTCTTCTTTGACGGCATCGGCATATTTACCCGTATGTAATTCGATAAATTTAGCCTGAGTTTTCGCCGCCGCTTCAATTTGTTGCTCATCGGCATCAATAAACCAACTGACAGGAATTTCTGCTGACTGCAATTTGTCCACTACGGCAGTAAATTTGTCAAGGTTGTTGACTATATCAATACCACCTTCTGTTGTCACTTCTTCCCTTTTCTCTGGTACTAGGGTAACATAATCGGGTTTAATGTCCAGCGCGATCGAAATCATTTCTTCTGTGGGCGCCATTTCTAAATTCAGATGAGTCCGCACTGTTTCTCTTAAAATACGCACATCTCGATCGCAAATATGTCGTCTATCTTCTCGTAAATGAGTTGTAATACCATCTGCCCCTGCTAACTCAGCTAATACAGCAGCCGCTACAGGATCGGGTTCAACTGTACGCCTTGCTTGACGAATAGTTGCAACATGATCAATATTAACCCCTAATGTTAACAATGTGTTCTTCTCCTTTTGATTGATTATTATGAATATCTTTCATCTTCTGTCTTTATCAAGAGGCAACCTTAATTATTGTTAGCTTTACTAGCTTGAATTTGATGTAAAAGAAGTTCTAATTCTGCTTCTAAACTCATATATTTTAATTGTTGATCAGCTTGATAGGCTCTCTGTAACTGTTCTATATTATAGTTTTTAGTTTTAACTTGGGTAGTCATGAGTATATATGCTTATTAAATTATGATTGATATTAGAACATTAATCTTAACTTAAATTTACAAAATATTAAATTTTTTTTAAAACTCTTTAATATGGTATAATCAGAAACTTGTTAAAATAATAGTATTTTTGTCCAAAAGTATGTTATAAAATCAAAAATATGCTTGGTAAAAGAATAGATCGATCGTACCTATGGAAATACAACACCTCAAAATTTTATTGAAACTATTAGGACAAGACAATTATTAAGGAAAATAGGTGATATTAAACCTTCATCAATAATTTATCATACTCAAAATAGATTAGACAGACAATTTAGAGAGAGAAAAATCTGAGAATTACCGCTTTATTGAAGATCGACTTGCATTATTTCTTAATTGAAGATATAATAATTTACTGCTAGGACGTATAGCTCAGTTGGTTAGAGTACATCGTTGACATCGATGGGGTCGCCTGTTCGAGTCAGGCTACGTCCACTTAACAAAACCCTCTCTATACAATCATTCTAGGCTTTCCTTTATCGGTTTTTCTTTTTCTTTTTTAATTGTTCAAATATTTTTAGACCAAATTTAGACCAATTACACTTAAAAAGTTATAAATGTTTACTAAATTGCTGTTTTAACATTTATCCAACTGTGTTTAATAATTTCCAACCCTTAAAGGTTTGTCAGTAGAGTATGAACCCTTAAAACCCCTTAAGGGGTTGACAGCAGACTTAAGCAAGTCTGTGCAATAATCTTCCGTGCATATTTTGGGCTTAGGTGTTGGTATAAGTACCGATAGTTTAGAAAAATAAAAAATCGCTCAATTATGACCCTATAAAAGACCAAAAATGTACAGGAAGTTAAAACCCTTATAAATTAGTTATTTTTCCTTAGTAGTTTTTAGCAAAATCTTGTTTACTTTCCCCATTAGTCCCTATGGTTAACTACCGCTTCCAAAAATTCCCTAACTTTTCTCTCAAATAGCTATTATCAGCAAAATGTTCTTAAGTCTTTTGTCCTTTTCCCATTACATCATTAGACTTGATGTAAATTGTAACCATGACTCACGATTATCAGTAGTTAATAAAAGATATGTTTGTAATGATAATTTAGCTAATAATTTCTCAACTAATTTTTTAATATCTGAAATTAATTAATCTCTTACCATTACTTCTATAACTTTTTTGTTTACTCTCAATCTTGTCTAAAATATATTTAGCAAATTTTATGATTAAGACACTTTTCTACAAATAGATTTAGAATTAGCGATCATCAAAAAAGACCCTAATCTGAAAGTATCTAGTTTAACTTTTACTCCATAACCATAATTGTTTTCTACCGTTGCCAATAGCCAATTACCTTCTTTATTATCGAAAACATAGACTTTTTCACCTACACAATAATCAAAAAGACTTGATTCAACAATCTCTTTAATCTCTTTCTTTTTGATATTCCATGTTTGACCAATAAACTCAGGAAACTCAGAATACTCTAAACATTTTCCTTCCACTGAATCATTGTCATTAACTTTAACAATCTCATAGATAGCATTGCCACAACTACGGACTTTATCACCTATTTTAAAATCAGGTTTTTTGTGTTCTGGTAAATCATTAGTTTGATTGTCAAAACAGTGATTATATAGCTTCACTAACTCATCATCAGATAAGTCATAGAGATTTTTATAGTCTCTTTGGATAAAAGCCTTGATATAAAGTCTTTTTTGTTCTTTATTAACTACTCCCTTCTTAGTTTCTAAAAAGTCATTAATAGTTTTCACTGCTTCCTTAAAATCAACTTCATTTTTTTCTTGACTCACTTTTTCTTGTGTTGACTCATAGGTATTCTGAGAACTATTGATTTTATTAGGGTTTTCAGGTTTTTGTTGACTCATATCTTGACTCATATCTTGACTCATTTTAGACTCATTCGTTGACTCATTTTTAGATTCAGTTGACTCATTTTTTTCATTTTGATCAATAGTTAAATCAGGTTTTTCTTGTTTGTTGAGTTCAGAGTTAGAAGAAGTAACCTGATCATTAGTTTTTGAGTGATTGTTAGAGCAAAATGAGTCACTATGAGTCAATGAATGAGTCTGTTTATGAGTCTGAAATGAGTCTAAAAATGAGTCAACATGAGTGTCCTCAAACTCTTTATTATCAATACTTTCAGCTTTTTCGTATGAGTCTAATGAGTCTAAATCAAATTTTAATCCACATAAATATTTTTTCCTGTTGTGAGAATATTCTTGGACTTTTGGGAATAACTCTAAAATTCTTGGTTTTAAATCTTTACTGAGTTTGACAACAGGGTCTCTTTTGTCATCATCTAACCAAATATTTTTAACTTTCTCATTTTTGGTTTCAAAATCTACATACCCATTATCAAAATACCATTGCATTAAATGGCTATATATATCACTAACACTTAACCGATCTGAATCATCACCAGTGAAAGTTAATCCTAAATCTTTAGCAAATTTTCTAAGGTGATTATTTTCTTCAATAACCTCATTAAAATAAGTTTCTGATTCTTGATAATTAATGCCTTTTTGGTAAACATCTCCAAAAGCATCAATCAATAAATTTAAGAATGCTGGAGCTACCACACTAACCAGAAAGTTTTTATCATGCTTAAATCTTGGATCGGCTTGTAATTCACCTTTTTTGGGTGTCATAGAATAGGTTTTAGTAAAGGGGATTAAGGTAAGTCGTGACTGAATAGCAAATTGATTCCCTTTTAAATCTGGTTTATGGTTAGTATTGAAAATGAATAAGGTATTTAATTTGACTTCAAAACCATCTTTACCTTTGCCTTCAATAAACAATGGATCGCCCGTGATAGCTTGTTTTAATGATTGAATTGAATCAATGTTAATTTCCCTGTTTTCACTACTCCAATTAAGTTTAGGATTAGTGGCAAGTCTAGCTACATTAAAACCTCGTGATTGTGAAAAATCATTGAGAGAACAGGATGTTATGCCCTGTTCACCTAAAATTAAACTAATGACTTCCCTTAAAGTGTCTTTTCCGTTGCTACCATCACCAATTAATAAAAGGGCTTTTATTCGATCCCATTCTTCCTTAATTGTCTTAAATTCTAAAATTGTACTAAGACTTTTAACAAATAAACTTTTATATGGTTCATCTAAGCATTCTAATAATTTAATTGCTGGTTCTTTACTTGCTTTTGGATCATAGTTAACTTGACTTTGATAAGTAAAATAAACATCGTGAGAGTAGTTTTTTAACTCAAATTTAGGCTTATTATTTTCATCTTTGGTTAATGCTAAGTAACCATTCTTTACTGGTATTCCCTCACAATTAATTTTTGATGGTGAAACATAAAACTTTTGATTTACCCATTCATACAGATTTTTAACACTGCTAGGACTAGCTTTACTTTTTTTACCTTTATCATCAATATAATTAGCACACCAATAATTAATTTTTTGTTTCACTATTCCATCTTCTATTTCTTCATAATATTGACCATTAAATTGATATAAAATACCATTTAAACTAATCCAATAACCACTAAATAATTCTTCAGTGGCAATATTTACCCAAGAATCATTGATGATATTTTCATCGTTTGTAGTATTATTCTGAGAGTCTTTTTTTCACTTGTTACAGTGAGCTTAGAAGATTTTAAGTTATTAGACTTAAATAGATTTGTCCATTGATTTTTAGTGATTAATCCTAACTCCATTAACTGATAATAAATAGTACCTAAAGTAAAATTGCCATTAGTTGATTCAATAATTTGTGACCAATTATAATCATCATTTGAACCAATAATATCAATAAAATCTAAAGCTGTATCTTGTCCATAAAGTTGTTTGATCGCTCCTAATAGTTCTCTATAGTTTTGATAAGTATTACTACCTTTTTGATGAGGTTTAATAACATCTTTTATAAAGCTAATAACCTGATTATCAGTAACTTGATGATTGCTGATAACTCTTTTTATCTCTTTGGGAATATTTCTAGGAATTAAATCTCTTAATTCTTGATAAGAGTAAGTATTTAAAGAACCGCCGATCACCTTTGATTTTTCCCCTTGAATTAGATTACCTTTTTCATCTTTTGAGTAGTGTGTATAATCTGGTAATCTCATTATTCTTGAAGGGTCTTTAACTGCTTGGTCTGATCCGACATAATCAATTAAGTCTTTAATTAATTCTTGTCATTGTTCAATAGGTACCGGTTGATCAAATACCCAGTAATGATGAATGCTTTTACCTCCCGTAAATAATCTGATTGTGGGATAAGGTAATTGAAATTTCTCAATAATGGTTAATTGTTCATCATAGGATAGGTTATCAAACTCACAAAATAAGGCTTTTGCGGTTTTAATATCTTTTTTGGAATTACCTTGACCATTGACTACAAAATAGACACTATAACCTGATTCTTGTTTTGGTAAATTATTTATGGGATAAGTGAGTGTAAGATTTTTAGGTGATTTTTCTTTATCATTCTTGTCTATGGGAATTGTTCTAATAAAAACTTTTTCACCTTCACAGTATCCTAGACACTCTAAAAACTCGTTAATTTGGCTATTTTCTGGTAACATAGAGCTATATTAAAATTTATTAATTTGATTATTTTTACTGCTGATTACAGTAAAAACGGTTTTGGTAGGTGTACCGTAAACACCTTTTTGCTTTTTTGTCTATCCTTTCAAGTAAATCTTTGAAAGGATTTTTTGTGCATAGACACTATTATAATTCAATTTCTGAATCTTTTGTTTCAATAATTTTTTTCAAACAAGAATGCCATTGATTCATCAAGGTATCTAAAGTTTCTAGACCTCTTTTTAATTCTTCATTTTCTTGTATTAAAGAAGTTTTTGGGCTAAGTTTATGAGCTAAAATTTCATCTAAATTTTTAATTTGATATAGTTCCTTTTTTGCTTTTTCTGGTAAAGACTCTGAGGACAATAAAAACTCCAATAAAAGCATTGATAAAATTTCACTTTTTAATACTTTATTTTCTGAACAATAAGAATCAAAAGCACTAACTAAATTAGGATTAAGATAAGCAACAAATGTTTTTTTATTTCTTTTAACCATTGTTTTTTCCTTCATTAACTAATTGTTTAATATCTTTGATTAAGTTATTAGCATACTTTACCTTATAACCAGATTCTTGATTATCAATTTTATTGACTATTTCCTTAAGTTTCTCTGTAACAAGTGAATTAGGATTATTTATTCCTGAGTCTAATTGATGAGCATAAGTTAATATTTCATCTTCAAATATCTCAGGTACTCTAATTAACTTTGTTTTAGAATTTTGCCATTTACTTCTAAATGGTTTTAGGTTATCTAAGTTGTATTTGTGCATGGATGCAATTTTTTCACTGTAACAAGTGAACTTTAGCTATTATTTACGACTTGATTATAGCATATATAATAAGCATCTTTTCACTGTAACAAGTGAGATTGAGGTATTATGATTACTTTGTAAGTTTTAATCCTAGAATTATTGTAGTTATTAACTCTTAGAATATATACGTTTATTTGCGTTGTTTACGCTATACTCTTTAGGATTAATCCTTAAAGTAATTAAAGGGTTTATTTTGCCCTTTAATGTACCTTAAAATGAATGTTTGTTTATCCTAAAATAATTCTGGTAATTCTAAACTTTCATCTACTGCTAAATAATTTCTGATCAAAGTTGGTACTGAATTACCTACAATATTAGCTATAGTTTGTAAATCAGCTTTTCCTGATCGACATAGGTGAGTTATAAAAGTATGTCTGACATCATAAAAAGTTAAATATTCTTTGACTAAACCTTCATCAACTAATTTCAAAATTAAGGGTTTCCAAATTCTAGTACTAAAGTTTTTTCGATCGATATAAATACCAGTAAGACTAGGAAAAATTAAATTATCAGGGTTATCATTTTTAGGGATATTATCAATTAATTCTTTTAGTTGATCATTAACAGGAAACATTCTAATATCAACACCATTTTTTGTACCCTTAACAATTTTGCTACCAGTGTAACGTTTGTTTATTCTTAACCAAGTTTTCCCATTTTTTTCAAAAATATCATTCCAAGTAACAGCGATAGCTTCACTAGGTCTAGTCCCTGTTAAGAATCTAAAAGCAACAAAATTATAATAATATTGATAGTTTAACAGTCCTTTATCTAGTAAATATTTATCGTTTTTAAAAGCATCTAAAATCACTGTTACTTCATCTTTACTAAAAGATTTTATAGTTTTTTTCTTATTAACTCCTAAAGATTCAATGATTTTAATAACATTATTATCACCTTTGAATTTACCAAAAGAAATAGCAATTCCAATACTTGCTGATATGTCTTGTAATAATCGCTTAACTGTACTTTTTGCATATTTATTCAAAAGCAAAATTACATAATTAGCTATCTGATCAACAGTTAAATTTTCATCTAAAGTTTTATCTATTTTTGACCAGTTATTTTTCTGAGTAGTAACTGCTATGTCATCTTTTTTAAAGTCTTTGTAAAATTCCCAAATCTCTCTGAGAGTAATTTCTTTTAATCCAAAATCATGTTTTACTACCTTTGACTTTAATTGATATTTTTCCTTTGTTTCATCATATTTCTGGTAAAGGTAAATATCATTATGAATCTCAGTAGCTTTAGCGATCGCAATTTGTTGATTTTGAGGATCAAAATAATTGAGAGGATAATTAATAGATTCACGTTTACCTTGATATGTGAAACGTAATCTAACAGTACCATTATTATTTTCAATAGATACTTTAAGACCATCAGGTCTAAAACGTTGATTTTGTGCCATATTTTTTTAGACCATTTTTAGACCAATTTTGTTATAAAAAAAGACAAAAATGAATCAGGGAAGGTTAATTTATGGTATATAATAACATTTATTGTCGTTGACATCGATGGGGTCTCGTGTTCGAGTCACGATACGTCCACTTCACACAACCCTCTCTATATACTTTTTCAGCAGACCCTACATAAAAAAATTAGTCAGAAAGAATAGGATCATTGATAATGATTAGTTGTTCATTGTTTATTCTTTCAAGGCTATGGAAACTAACACTTCCTCTGTGAATCGTATTTTTAATCCGTCAGGATGGTTTTTGCTCGGTTTTTTGACTTTTATTTTAATTGTCGTTGGCTTCAGTTTTCTTTCTACTATACAAATTTTACCTCTGTTCTTAACCTCGATCGTAACTGCTATATTAGGTTATATCGTTGTACCCGTTTTACAAAAAATAAAAGCGTCACAAATAATACAAGAAGACGGCCCTCAAAGTCATCTCAAAAAAGCTGGTACACCTACCATGGGGGGAATTTTTTTTATTCCTACGGCGGTAATTATCGGTTTAATCACGGGAGGATTCACCCATGAGGTGATTGCTGTTGGTTTTGTCACCCTTGCCTATGGTTTTATCGGTTGGGTGGATGATTGGCAAATTTTACGCAAAAAAACCAATATGGGATTAACTCCGAAGCAAAAGTTAGTTTTACAAATCGGTTTTGCGGTGGTTTTCTGTGTTTGGATGTATATGAGTCAACCAGAATCTATCACTAATGTTAGTTTACCCTTCAATATCATTTTACCCCTGAGTTTTCTTTTCTGGTTCGTGGCTATTTTTGTTATCGTTGCGGAAAGTAATGCTACTAATTTAACCGATGGTGTTGACGGTTTAGCAGGAGGTACAAGTTCGATCGCATTTTTGGGTTTAGGAATTTTAGCAGGGGTTAATCATCCTGACTTGTTAGCTTTTTGTTTAGCCATTAGTGGCGGTTGTCTTGGTTTTGTGGTGCATAACCGCAATAAAGCCTCCGTATTTATGGGAGATACTGGTTCATTAGCACTAGGTGCAAGTTTAGCCGCCGTAGGAATTTTAAGTCAAAATTTATGGGCGTTATTCATTATCAGTTTATTATTTTTTATCGAATCTTTATCCGTTATTGCCCAAGTGACTTATTATAAAGCCACAAAAGACGCTGAAGGAAAAGGGAAAAGACTATTTAAAATGGCACCTATTCATCATCATTTAGAATTAAGTGGTTGGTCAGAAACTCAAATTGTGGGATCATTTTATATCATCAATACTATTTTAATTTTATTGGTTTTATTCAGCAAACCCTAAGTATGATCAATTATAGAAGTTACGAGTCAATACAGGCATATCAGCCTGTGTCACGGAATCTCAATCCCCTGATTTTTGGTACAAGTGCGTAACTTTCAAATTAATTTTGACTACCTACTGAATATTTTTCGTGAGGAGAAAAACTAATGACAATCAACAGCAATCCCCAAGGCAAAACTAGCTATATTCCCCAAAACAAAAGAAAAATTTTATGTGTCTTCCCTCAATATAGTCGATCGTTCGGTACTTTTCACCATGCCTATCCGTTAATTAAAGGAGTGAAAGGATTTATGCCTCCTCAAGGGATTTTAGTGGTTGCCGCTTATCTTCCTGAGTCATGGGAAGTGAGATTTATTGATGAAAATATTACTATGGCTACCAAAGCCGATTATCAATGGGCTGATGCGGTGATAGTTAGTGGAATGCACATTCAAAAACCTCGCATTAATCATATTAACGAATTAGCGCACAAAGAGGGTAAAATAACTTTATTGGGTGGACCATCGGTTTCTGGTTGTCCTGAATATTACCCTGATTTTGATTTGCTACACATAGGCGAATTAGGGGATGCCACCGATCGAGCTATAGAATACTTAGATAAGCATACTCAAAGACCAACTCAACAAATACGTTTTGAAACTATTGAAAGACTGCCCCTCGATCGATTTCCCATACCAGCTTATAATCTAATCAAATTAGAACAGTATTTTTTAGGCAATATTCAATTTTCCAGTGGTTGCCCCTATAACTGCGAATTTTGCGACATTCCTGAATTGTATGGCAATTCTCCCCGTTTAAAAACCCCAACTCAGGTGATAGCAGAATTAGATGCCATGTTAGCTTCTGGTAATCCGGGGGCGATTTATTTTGTCGATGATAACTTTGTCGGTAATAGACGCGCCTTGATGGAATTGTTACCCCATTTGATTGACTGGCAGAAAAAAAACGGCTATCCCGTAGAGTTTACCTGTGAAGCGACTCTCAACCTTGCCCAAAGTCCAAAATTATTAGAAATGATGCGGGAGGCTTATTTTACCACAGTTTTTTGTGGCATAGAAACCCCTGAACCTTCGGCACTAAAAGCTATTTCTAAGCAACATAATCTCAGTATGCCCATTTTAGAAGCCGTAAAAACTTTTAATCGTTATGGCTTAGAAGTGGTATCTGGTATCATCATCGGTTTTGACACGGATACTCCCGAAACGGCAGATAATATCCTTGAATTTATCAAGGCTTCTCAAATACCCGTCTTAACGATTAATCTTCTTTTTGCCTTACCGAAAACTCCTTTATGGAATCGTTTAGAAAAAGAAGGGCGCATTATTCAAGATGAAAGTCGAGAGTCGAATATTGATTTTCTTTTACCTTATGAAGAAGTGGTTAATATGTGGAAAAGATGTATTTCGATCGCCTATAATCCAGAATACCTATATGAGAGATTTGCCTATAACGTTAAACATACCTACTGTAATCGTATCGAAATTCCTGATTCTCAAAGAGCGTCATGGAGTAACATCAAAAAAGGATTGCAGATATTAGGCAGTTTATTGTGGAATGTAGGGGTATTAAGTGATTATCGTCAAACCTTCTGGAAAATGGCGATACCAGCCTTTAAAAACCTTGACATTGAAGGTTTAATCCACACTGCCTTAGTATCTCATCACTTGATCAAATTTACCCAAGAATGTACTCAAGGACAAGAATCAGCCTCTTTTTATTCTCAGAAACGTAAACAAGAATCATCAAACAAAGAACTTATGCTTAAATAGGGGGTGCTGAAAAAGTCTTTTAATGGGGATAAGTACTAAAGCAAAATAGATTGTATATTTTAAAATTAATGGAAATAACCCATAATCTTTGTTGCCTCTTGCCTCTTGCATGAGTGCCTTTCACAAAGTAAACATACAATTAATTTTGCCTATCTACTTAGGTGTCAGGTATCAGGTATCGGGTGTCAGGTGATTCAAAATCAAGATTGCCAGTCGCTTGTATTATCAACAAAACATAGAAGTGCTGTGAAAATCAGGTTTTAAATGCTCTGTTTTTGATGAAAAATTGCTAAAAATCCCACACTTTTTTATTAATTTAACGATGCCCTAAGCCTTTATTTTTATAGCCTTCTGATTTATTTAGCAAACCCTAGTTAACCACTATTCACTCTTCACTATTCACTCTCCACTATTCACTCTCCACTATTAAGTTTTGTTGCATTTACTAAATCAGAAAAAAAAAGAGAATTATAATTCGAGAAAATTAAACCATTCTAGGTTCGTTACAAATGATTAAGAGAATTAACTACTACAAAGATTTAGATGCAGATTATTCTCGTCCAAATTTAGTGCCTGATGAATTAAAAGCACAGCTTATCGCTAAAGGAGAAGCTATTGTCAAACAAATGGAAGCGGAACTTCCTGTCATTGATGAGAACTATACTTTAGAAACTATTGAGAAAGAAAATAAAGAATGGTGGCCTACTCATTGTGAAGCATTACGACAAGGTAGAGGTGATATTCTAACGGGAGAATACCGTCCAGACTTAGTGTATTTTTGCCAAGATGGTCCCTATCGTGGACTTGATCAACAGAAGGAAAGAGAACAACATTGGTGGGCATTGATTGCACAACCCGGTGTTACCATGTGTTGGCCTATCGTCATGTTTTGGGGTGAACATACTTTCTTTGAGTGGAAATGTGTTGATGATGAAACTAATGAGACGATCGCAAAAGGAAACGTAACTTGGGTACGTCGAGGAAATCGTGGCGGATGCTACCTAAAAACTGAGCAACTCACCTTCTATCGTGATGTTTTTGCTCCCGATGAATTATTAAAATTAATTACCACAGCTTAGGAGTTTTATTGGAATGGCTTATAAAAATGCTGTTTTAGATGATCAAGAATTACAAGCAGGATTAAGTAGTATTCATCCCAAATTCGGGGATTTTTGCACCCGTGTCGCTGGTGAGGCTTGGGGTTTACCCTTAATTGATCAAAAAACTAAGGCTTTAATTACGATCGCCATTGATGTAGTTAATCAACCTTTAGCCTGTGAAGGGAATCCTTTTGGAGCTCATGTTGCTATGGCTATTAAGCAGGGTGCTACCAGAGAAGAAATAGAAGAATTATTAATCTTTCTTTGTGTTTATGCTGGTTTTAATAAAGCAGCCGCAGGTTTTGGAATGCTCAATGAAATTTTTGCAGAAACAGAAAAATGAATTAAGAATTAAGAATTAAGAAAAATGAATTAAGAATTAAGAATTAAGAATTAAGAAACTCTCCCCTCTTTCTTCCACCTGTTTATTATTCTAAAAAAATATGTCTGGAAATCATCATCACCATCATGATCACGGTAGTCACGATCATTCTTTGACGGGAACTCCCACAGAACCGTTTATCGTTCCCTCTTTTTCGGATTTCGATCGATACAACCCCAATGCGTCTTACAATAAAGCACCAACTTATACTTTCCCTTCCAATATCGGTTTACCCTTAACCCGTAACCTCAACTTTGAGGATTTTATCAAAACTATCTCAGGAAACGATCCCCTTAACCTACCTAACGGCAGTGATTTGCCCTTCTATCCCGGTATTCCAGCATTAAAATCTCCTAATTCTTATCAATGGGATTCATTTCCCGCAGGGGAGGCTCAACAATTTTTAACCATTAGTGTTGATCTCAATAAAATTAATGTCGAAAATACTCCGTTAAGGGGAGATAACGATGAACCCGTAGAATTAGAAGCAATTAGTACATCTGAAACAGGCAGACCTTTTACCATTGCCACAACGGTAACACCTTTTAATGCTGGTCCTATCCCTCATATTCACTGGGCAGAGGATGAATGGTTTATCATTTTACAAGGAGAAATTGACTCATGGGTAATGTCTCCCACAGAAGACGCTTACGATTTATACGAGTTTCCCTCCGATGAAAATGGCGATCCCATGATTCCCCCCGAATACAATGGACCTCCTGCTTTAGGTAAAGATAAGGTAGAAAATTTTTATTTCGCCCATTTAACGGCAGGTCAAGCGGTTTTCTTACCAAGAGGTTACGCTCATGGTTATCGCAATGCCAGTCCGACAGGTGAACCCTTAGTCTTTTTAACTATTTGGTCAAGAGACATCGAAAATGGTTATCCAGCAGGGGGTATCGAAGAATTTTTCACTCTCCCTGAACCGAGAATTGGTCGATTTTATGACACCGCAGAAGATGCCGCCCAATACGGTAGTTTATACAATAAAACCTTTGGTTCAGAAGATGGTGTTAGCAATCAACAGCGTTTTGTGGATTATAAAAATACCTTCCCAGACTACTATGTCGCCATGAGTGGTAACTATGGAGATTTCTTGGCGGCAGGAGGCAACTGGAATCCCTCTCTTTATAAAGATTATGAAGCCTTACCCTTACCCCCTCCTGATTATTGGAATCCTGATTTAGATCAACCTTGGAATACGGATTTCAGAGATCCCGATGCTGATTTATATTACCCTGCTCCTGCCCCTAATGCTCCGTCAGGTAGTGTTAATTTTTCCACGCCTTTTAATCCTCAAGTGATTAATCGCATCTATATTACTTTAGAGGAAACAGCTAATCCAGAACAATTTAACGAATTATTAGTTGAATATACCGCAACCACGGAAAAGGTAACGGGGAATATTTATAGTGAAGCCTATCAAGACCCGAATAACCCTCTCCAATACATGATTATTGAATATTGGGATGAATATTTTAATATTGATAATTACGAAAAAACCACTATCTATAATAATTTTGTCACCAATGTTGAGTCGAATTTTGGTTCACTAAATACAGCTTTAGATACTATTAACACTCAGAAAGATGCTTCTCCTGATTTAACTAATATTACCTTAGTAGGACGGTTTCAAGCTAAACCTGATACTAAAGAGGAAATGATTAGTATTTTGACGACTTTACAGGAGCAAACTTTACAGGAAGAAGGGGCGATCGCTTTTGAGTTTTACGAAAATTCTCTCATACCAGATCAATGGATTCTCTTTCAAGTATATGCTAGTGGACAGGCAACCACGGAACACTTTTCTACGAGTTATTTTAAGGAATTTGATTCTCAGTTTGGTCCTTTATTGATTGGCAATGGTGTCGCCGATGGTAGTGCTATTTTCTATGTTACTGATGATCTTTCCGATCGAACCAGTTTTTATGAAATGCAGAAAGGTGGCTTAGATGTTTTAACTCAGTTATTTGAAAGTTCTCCTGAGTTAACCGTTAGTTTAGATACACCTGACTCTGGTATCCTGAATGTCATGAATGATGCTAATACTGGTGGTATTGGTATTGTAATGAATTTTAATAGTACTTCCGTTAGTGAAGTTCCCCTAGAATACGGTATTTTTGAGGTGGACGATAGCACTGGTTCGATCGAGGGGGTAAGTCCTAATGATAGTGGTTATTTAGAAAAAGTCAGAGAAAGAGCCGAGACTTTATTTACTACCATCAATGCCCCAAAAATTAATACCGTTCGAGATATTTTTGTGGAAACTGCTCAACAGTACGGTTTTTATCAAGTTACTAACGGTAGTCTTTGGGATCAATCTCCTGACATTGAGTTTTCCATCGATAACGATAACTTTTTCCGAGCCACCAACAGCACAGAAATCGAGTTTGCCTTTGATGAAGGCTTAACGGTAGTAGGGCAATTAAATGGTCCCATTAAGAGTTTAAATGGTCAAATTGGCGTACCTCAAACTGAGGGATTTAATATTTTAGATACTTCTACCCTAGTTAATAAATCCTTAACCGCCGAAATTCATCTGTTAATCAATGGCGATAATCAACCCTTAACTATGGGTTTTTACCCTGTGCTAAACTATTCGGGTTCGATCGTTGATCCTAGCACGGGAGTAATCATTGATCCTAGTAATCCTGATTATGCCTCCGTAATCATGGGAACAGATTTTAACAAAATTTTCCTTGATTTACCTTCCCACTCTGATCACCATCATCATGGCATGGAAGATGATCACGATCATAATCATATCCATAAAGATTATGAAATTATGGGAGGAGAAATTTATGCTCCTTTTGTCACTTTTGCGGATAGTCAAGGAGGAACTTTAAGTTATTTTGCCTATAATGAAGCCAACCCCAATAATGCACGGCATTTCGTTTCTTTAGGAGAAAACGGCTTTGGCATTGAAGATAACGTACAAGACGGCAGTTTTAACGATATTATCTTAGAATTAGATTTTCGTTTCACTGATCCTCCCTATATTATTACCACAACGCCAGATCATACCCACGATGATGATTTATTAACTACTCCTATGTATCGATTCCGCACTGGAGATGGTACTTATATGTATGTAGGAGAAGAAGAACGTCAAAGTATTTTGACCAACTTTACCAGTTTTGTGGAGGAAGGAGAAGCCTTTAAAGTAGCTACTCAAGCCAACGATGATTTGATTTCCATTTATCGTTTCCGCAATACTGATCTTGCGGGTGCATATATTTATGTAGGAGAAGAAGAACGTCAAAGCATTTTAGCTAATTATACGGATACTTTTGTAGAAGAAGGTTTAGCATTTTATGCCTATGGTGCAGATGCGAACAAAGCTGACGATATTTTCCGTTTTCAAACCCTCCCCGGTAGTTATATGTATGTAGGTGAGCAAGAAAGAGATAGTATCATTAGTGGTAATTTTGGCTTTGTCGATGAGGGAGTAGCTTTTGAAGCCATACTTGCGTAATGGATGATAGCAATTCCTTTTAATTAATGAAAATTATCTCCTTAAATAATTGTGATTTGTTCCCAAAATCTTTGTATTTTATACTATCTCTAAGTTTCACAATTTTTAAAATTGGAGAATGAAAACGCCCTAGTTCCCCCTAATGGGGGACTTTTTATGTAAATTTTGACGGTTAGTTTTCATAATAATAATTCCTAATTACATAATATTTAAAACTCAATTTTGTTTATAAATTTGTTATTCTTTTTCTGATAAAAATGGATAAATATATCGATATAAAGTAGGTAAATTAACGGTTATTACTGTCCAAACTTCTTCTAAATCTACATTATCGTAATTATGAGTAAGAATATCTCTCATTCCTGCTATTTGTTTCCATGGAATAGAAAAATGTAGTTGTCGAAATTCTGGAGACAATCTTTTTGTAGCTTCTCCAATAATCATAATTCTTCTTAAAATTGCATCCTGCTTTTCTTGGTTTTCTACTAATTCTTGATAACTCACATTTTTTGTGTATTTAAAAATTAACTCAATAGCTTGATAAATATCTAATAAAGTTATTAAATCACTCACGATAAATTACCTCTGCTGAATTTAAAATTTCCTGTTTTTTTAACCAGTTACTACTATTGTCAATGGCTTTTTTACTAACTAAGTCCACAGTTCGATCGCACATTTTTTCTAACTTTTCTTTGAGCCTAATTTTTTCTAATAAACCTCGATGGGCAAGGGCAGAATAAGTTACTAGAAAATCTATATCACTTTGAGAGTTAAAATCATCTCTTAAAATAGAGCCAAAAACTGCTAATTCTGAGATAAAATTTTCTTGACAAAATCTAATTAAATCTTGAGGTTTTATCTTTAATCTTTGATAAATTAAAGAGTGATTAGTTGCTAGTTTTAACATAAAAAATTTGGTTCTTACACTTTGGGGATGATAAATTGCTAGTTAGGATAAGGAAAAAAGAGGGAAGAGGCAAAAGGCACTCATGCAAAGGCAATAAATTATGATAGTTTATTAATAAGAGATGAAATCATTCTTGTTTCTTCTTTTAAATTTTCTAAAATCAATTCTACCTCTTTTTCCGTGCATAAATGAACTCTAGTCGCTAAGATCAAAAAAGTTTGTAATTCATTAACTGAACCTTGTGCAATTTTTAAAAAACGTTTATAATTCCCAAAGGAAAAAGCATTTTTCGGCTATTATCATCCCTTTTTGCCAAATTATTAAATCTTTAAAGTCTTTTATGTCTGACATTTCCTATTCCCAAAAATAAACAAATAAAATTAACTTTTGCCATTTGCCTTTTGCCTTTTACCTACCTCCACCAATAATTTATCATACTCAAAGTCGAAGAGCCATAATAATTAAAGTTGAGTGATTTTCTGGATTTCATTATTAACCGTCTTGCCATAAATCCCGCATCGAACTCAGCTATAATAAAGGGTTATTCTTAAAAAAAATTAGATTATGCGTTTATCTCAGATGTTATTCTTGACTTTGCGTGAAGTTCCCGCAGAGGCTGAAATTAAAAGTCATCAGTTATTGTTAAGAGCAGGTTATATTCGTCGTATTGGTAGTGGGGTTTATGCTTATCTTCCCCTTTTACATCGAGTTTTACAAAAAATATCTAATATCGTTCGAGAAGAAATGAATGCTACGGGCGCAACGGAATGTTTACTCCCCCAAATGCAACCAGCCGAATTATGGCAGGAATCGGGAAGATGGGAAACTTATACGAAAGCTGAAGGTATTATGTTTTCTTTGCTCGATCGACAAAATCGCTCTTTAGCTTTAGGACCGACCCATGAAGAGGTTATAACTACTATAGCTAAGGATATGATCAAATCCTATCGTCAATTACCAGTACATTTGTATCAAATTCAAACAAAATTTAGAGATGAAATTCGCCCTCGTTTTGGGTTGATGCGGGGTAGAGAATTTATTATGAAAGATGGTTATTCGTTTCATATTTCCCCAGAATGTCTCAAAAAAACCTATAATGACATGGATCAGGCTTATCGTAATATTTTTTCTCGCTGTGGCTTAAAATTTCAAGCGGTAGAGGCGGATTCTGGAGCGATCGGCGGTTCTGGCTCTCAAGAATTTATGGTGTTGGCGGAAGCTGGAGAGGATGACATTGTTTACACCGATGATGGTAAATATGCGGCAAATGTGGAAAAAGCCGTTTCCCTTCCCCCTGATGTGATTCCTTCTGTTTTCACTTCCTATGAGAAAAAAGCGACTCCTAACACAGAAACCATTGCTAAAATGACGGAATTTTTGGGATGTTCAGGTACAAACGTAGTTAAAAATGTTTTATATCAAGCCGTCTATGATTCACAGAAAACTGTCTTAATTTTAGTCAGTATTAGGGGGGATCAAGATGTTAATGAGGTTAAATTAAACAATGAGTTAGTAAAATTAGCCTCTAATTATAATGCTCAAACTCTTCTTAGTTTAACAGTACCCGATCGAACCGCCCAAGACAAATGGTCAACAAAACCCTTACCTTTAGGTTATATCGCTCCCAACCTAGCAGATGATTATATTGCTAAATCAGAACAAATTGAAGGTACTTTCTTAAGATTAGTCGATCGAACCGCCGTTGATTTAGAAAACTTTGTCACGGGTAGTAATGAATCTGGTTATCATGTAGTTGGTGCAAATTGGGGTAAAGAGTTTACTCTACCTTCTTTAGTGGTGGATGTGCGTAAAGCTCAAGTAGGAGATCGATCGATCCATGATGCTAATCAAGTGCTACAAACTGCCAGAGGCATTGAAGTTGGTCATATTTTCCAATTAGGTACAAAATATTCCGAAGCTATGGGTGCAACCTATACCGCCGAAGATGGTACAGAAAAGCCTTTTGTCATGGGATGTTATGGTATCGGGGTTTCTCGTTTAGCCCAAGCGACGGTGGAACAGTGTCACGATAAAGATGGTATAATCTGGCCAGTTTCGATCGCACCTTATCATGTAGTAATCGTAATTCCTAATATCACTGATTCTGAACAAGTTACCGTAGCTGAAAAACTCTATCAAGAATTGAATCAAGCAGGTATTGAGACTATTTTAGACGATCGAGACGAGCGCGCAGGAGTTAAATTTAAAGACGCTGATTTAATCGGTATTCCCTATCGTATCGTGACGGGAAGATCATTAAAACAAGGTAAAGTAGAATTGGTGGTTCGATCGACAAAAGAATCTCAAGATATTTCCATTGAAGAAGTCGTGACAACTTTAGAAAAATTAATAAGATATTAGTTCAATTTATTGAACGTTAGCTATTAGCCGTGTAATTCATTACACGGTGGGAAATAATGTTTTAATCGCTAAAGTATGCTTCTCAGCATCCAAGCAGTTTTTTCATGGAGACTCATGCGTTGAGTAAGTAAATCGGCGGTGGATTCATCGTTAGCTTTTTCCACTACAGAAAAAATACTCCGAGCAGTTCTCACTACTGCTTCATTTCCTTCTACTAATAATCTCACCATTTCTAGGGCTTCGGGTACTTCTCTGGTTTCTTCGATGGAAGACAACTCTGCATACTGGCTATAACTACCTGGGGCAGTATATCCCAAGGTTCTGATTCTCTCTGCTATACTGTCCACAGCTAGGGCTAATTCTGTGTATTGTTGTTCAAACATTAAGTGTAGTGAATTAAACAATGAACCCGTGACATTCCAGTGAAAATAGTGGGTTTTGAGATATAAGGTGTAGGTATCTGCTAAAAGACGACATAAGCCTTCAGCTATGCTTTTTCGATCGTCTTCTTCTATGCCAATATTGACAGGTACGTTATTATTCATAGTTTCTAATTTAAAATAGAAATATTTATTATCTTAGAACAATTATATAATAGTTCACTTTTATTGTCATTGCGAGGCACGAAGCAATCTCCTATCGCCAACTCTCCTGTTCTATATTAATCTTAATTTCTAAGATTTGCATATATTATGTTATTATTTGACGATCGAAACGGTTTCAATTAAAAAAGTAGATGCTTTTTGTGCCACATTTTCTCTAACCGTCATCGGATGTAAATTAACTAAATTATTTTTTACAAAAGAATCTCTAACAATAACTTTTTCACCCACATTAAAATTAGTTTCATAGAAAACCTCTTTAATCCCTGCGGAAATAATCAACTTTAAACAGGCAATACAAGGCTCAAGAGTCACATAAATAGTCGCCCCATCCGTAGCGATACCGTGCCTAGCCGCTTGGGCGATGGCATTCGCTTCCGCATGAACTGCCCTTGATGGTAAAGTCTTACTAGCATCGCAACTACTCAACCCTTCATAACAAAAACCTTGAGCAGTACAATGGATTGTACCAGAAGGAGAACCATTATAACCCGTTGCCAACACCTGACGATTTTTGACAATAACCGCCCCCACAGGAAAAGCCAGACAAGTTGAGCGAGTCGCCGCTAACTTTGCCATTAGCATAAAATATTCATCCCATGTTGGTCTATCTTTTTCTCGATCGAGCATTAAAATAATGAATAGTTAATATAGTTAATAATGAATAATATTATTCAAACTCAAAAATTTTTAGTTCAATTTATTGAACTTCATTTTGTTAGCCGTCAGATTGCTTCGTGCCTCGCAACGCTGCGCGATTCATTACACGGTGGGTTATTTATTAACACCTTTAATTCTTAATTCTTAATTCTTAATTCTCAATTCATTTAAAGCTAAATTGATATTATCACGAACCGATCGAGCCGAATCATGTAGAGCCTGTATTTCAGAATCCTTAAGATTAATTACCAAAACTTCCTCTACCCCACAATAACCCAAACGACAAGGCACACCCAAGAAAATATCCTTTAAACCATACTCCCCTTGAAGATATACCGCCGCAGGTAACAAACGAGACTGATTTAATAACACTGACTCGATCATATAATAAGCCGAAGAAGCAGGAGCATAAAAAGCACTTCCCGTTTTTAATAGCTTAACAATTTCTGCACCACCGTCTCTAGTGCGCTGCACTAATCTATCAATGGTTTTCTTATCCATTAATTTCGTAATGGGAATACCGCTTACGGTACAATAACGAGGTAAAGGTAACATCAAATCACCATGCCCTCCTAACACCATACCCTGCACATCATTAAAAGAAACTCCCAACTCCATAGCAATAAAAGCCTGTAAACGAGCGGAATCTAAAACTCCTGCCATACCAATTACCTTTGATGGGGCTAAATTAGTGGTTTTCCACACCAGATAAGTCATCACATCCAAAGGATTAGTAATCACCAAATAAAGGGCATCAGGAGAGAAATTGACGCATTTTTGAGCCGCTTCCGTAACGATTTTGGCATTGATTTTTAACAAATCCTCTCGACTCATACCCGGTTTACGGGCAATTCCTGCGGTAATAACCACCACATCAGAATTAGCCGTATCCTCATAACTATTAGTACCGATGACATTACGGGTATGTAATTCCAATCCCCTTGCCTCCATCAAATCAAGGGCGATGCCTTGGGGTAAACCTTCCACAATGTCTAGTAAACACACATCCGCAAGATTATGCTCCACAATTCTTTGGGCTAAGGTTTTTCCCACATTTCCAGCCCCGATAATGGATACTTTAGGAAAATTTTTTGGGTTACAAGTGATTAGAGATTTTGTCATAAATTACTCTACTATCTCTAACTGATCTAATTTTAACCATACACTAGGAGTAGGAGTGTAAAATCTAACTAAAGCATATTCCTCATTAAAATCTAAAACTTCTCCTTTACTGTCGAAAATATAAGAAGGAAAACGACTATCACTAGCTTTAGCTTCAAGGCTATTCACCAATTTTTCTCGAATAGCTTTAACATAAGTACCTTTTTTGATTTTACCTGCCATACTCTTAACCTAAAATTTGTTTATCTTCATTGTTCCCTAATTTTGCCACAAAAACAAGAAGACGATCGAATTAAGAATTAAGAATAATTAATAAAATTGTTTTGGCTCTCTTACTTTGAGTATGATAAATTATGTCTAAAAAAAGGTGTCAGGTATCAGGTGGCAGCTGTTAGGTTAAATTAAAACTGTAAATTTATAACATTTGTATTTTTAAAATCCTAAACCTATTATATATCAACACTTTTAACGATTATTTATTACTAAAATATAATAACTACTGTAAAAGAGCCATTGTTTTAAATTTAGCAATTTCCATTAACCAAACTCTTGCTCAATGATACGCCAATTCGCCGCAGTTACCCCCGGTTCGAGACTTAATCTGCTCACAATTTGTTCTAATATTTCATCATTGCGGGTTTGTGTCACTATTTCTGCTTCCACTTCCACTTTATCGGGAAAATCCTCCAAATCTTCACTGCGTAGCGATCGAAGTCTCATGGGAATCAAACTTAAAGATTGGAGTAATAAAGCCCTAACATGAGCCTCATCTTTGCTATGACACATCAGAGAACAAACATAACATAACTCTAACTCAGTATTTTCCAGAGGCTGTTGATTGATTTTATAACCCAAAGGGCGTAAAACGGTATTAGAAATTAAAACTGCCATCGTACCGAATAAAGCCTCTGTTAAAAAACCAGCTCCAGCTAAAGCACCAATAGCGGCGGCACACCAGAGAGTAGCGGCAGTATTTAATCCCCTCACGCTTAATCCTTCCTTGAGAATCACCCCTCCTGCCAAAAAACCGATGCCCGAAACCACTTGAGCTGATACTCTAGTGGGGCTTGAATCTCCGGGGGTTAAAACTGAGAGCATGACAAATAAAGCGGCTCCAGTGGAAACTAAAGTATTAGTGCGTAATCCTGCCATACGTTGTCGCCATTGTCTTTCTAACCCTAAACCTGAACCCAACAAGAAGGCAACCGCTAATCTGATGGCAAATTCTAAGCTACTCATGGATATTTTAATTTGATGATAAAAGAGCTATTTTTGAGATAGTCTAACGATTGTTGGTAAAGAAAAGATTAAGAAAACCGAAAGTTTAAATGGATTAAGTTTAAATGGGTTGAACAATGTTCAACCCCTACAATCTGAAAATACATTCAATCTCGATTAACCGAGTAGGGTGGGCATTGCCCATCAATCACCTAAATCTGGATTAACCAAGTAGCCATAGAAAAATAAATCCATAAGCCCACAAAGTCCTGAATCGTAGTGATAAAAGGATCAGCACCCGGTCCATGATCGAAGCCTAATTTTAGCATAATCCAAGGTAGTGCCGCCCCTAAAGTTGCCCCTAAAGTAATAGCAGAAACCAAAGCCACGATTACTACTAAGGCTAGTTGAGGGATGTCATTAGGCGCACCCTGCCAAAAATAAGTAATAATTCCTGCGATCGCACCTAAAATAAGACCCATAGTCACACCAATACGGCTTTCTCGAAACAGATAGGGGAAAAAGTTATTAATGTTGAGTTGATCCCATGCTAAACCCCTCGCAAAAATCGTAGTTGACTGAGTACCAACATTTCCTCCCATATCCATCACAAGGGGGATAAAAATGGCTACCGCAGGAATACTGGCTAAAACTCCCTCAAAATTTTCAATCACACCACCGACAATCATGCCACCAATCAGGGTGATAATCAGAAAAGTAATTCTCAGTTTGACTGCATACCATAGTTCACCTCTCACCAGTTTTTCACTCCAGACTTTATCTCGACTGAGGAGGTTTCCTACCCCTGCTTGAGCTAGGGCGGTATCGGTGGCTTCTTCTTGGACTAATTCGATGGCATCTTCAAAGTTAATACTACCCACTAATTTACCATCACCGTCCACTACGGGAATGAGGGGAAGATCATTGTCTTTGAGTAATCTTACTGCTCTTTCATCTCGATCGATCGTTGCCACAGCAATGTTAGTGCCTTCTAAGAGAATGTTAATAGGTTCATGAGGATCACATCGTAGTAAACGAACAGTACGGAAAAAACCACGATAAAAACCCTGCTCATCCACAATAAAAATAATAGCTAGTTCATTGGCACTCAGACGAGAACGACGCACTGCCTCTAGAGCTTGTTGAACCGTAGTGCTACCCTGAATCGCTAAATAATTCGGGTTCATCATTCTACCCACTGTGCCTTCCCCATGACTCAGTAGTACATCAATATTTTTACGTTCTTGAGCAGAAAGATTATTGATGATTTCTATGGCTTGTTTTTCTGGAAGTTCATCTAATAGGTGTACTCGATCGTCAATTTCGAGGTTACGAATAAGGTTAATTGCCGTTTCTTGATCAAGGGCAGAAATTAAACCTGCTTGATCTTCCGATCGTAAATAAGAAAAAACCTCCATCGCCTTTTCCGTTTGCAGAGAGCCAAAAGCCATGGGGCGTTGCTCTGGGTTAATATCCATCAATAATTCAGCTATGTCAGCAGGGGGAAGATTGATCCCTGATTCTTCCTCATAGCTTTTCACTTTTTCCCAAATTAAATCGATACGATCGATCGCTTCTTGAGGGGATATTTTACCCCCCGTTTGTAGAGAAGAAATCAACTCAACTCGTTGGACAAAATCCTGTAAATTAGCATTAAATAATAGATGTTTTGGATTTAATTCACCATAGTAACGGGAAATTTTGTTTGTTCTTTCATTCATATCACACCTCTTAGGTTTTCGGTTATAGAAGTTATGCAAAATAATTATGTTGATTTGTTTCGTAGGGGTTGAATAATATTCAACTTTGAAAGGCTTTTGATTTTTTCGTTTGGTGGGCAATGCCCACTCTACATTTAAGAGATTAAACAGCTTCAATCAGCCATGTAGCGAGGGAAAAATAGACCCAAAGTCCTGTAAAATCTTTGATAGTAGTAATTAAAGGATCGGCACCGGGTCCATGATCAAAGCCAAGTTTTAACATCACCCAAGGTAACAATGCACCCAATACAGCCCCCGTAATGACGACTACCACTAAGGCAATAGCAACGACAATACCAATTTGGGGAATATCATTAGGGATACCTTGCCAGAAATAAGCGATCGCACCAGAAACTGAGCCTAAAATTAAGCCCATCAATAAACCAATTCGAGCTTCTCGGAGGATATAGAAAAAATAACGGTTAAGATTAATTTGCTCCCATGCCATACCTCTGGCAAATACTGTTGTTGACTGAGTGCCAACATTACCCCCCATATCCATGACTAAGGGAATAAAAACGGCGGCGGCGGGGATAGTCTCAATTACTTCCTCAAATGTTTCTATTACTCCCCCTACTAACATTCCTCCTAATAGAGTGACGATTAAAAAGGCAATTCTGAGGCGAATAGAGTACCAAGGAGAACCTTTTACAAGGCGATCGCTCCAAATTTTATCCCGACTGAGAAGATTTCCCACCCCTGCTTGAGATAAAGTGCTTTCGTCTATTTCTTCTTCTACCAAGTGAATGACATCATCAAAGGTAACATCCCCAATTAAACGCCCTTCGCTATCGACAACAGGAATAGCAGGAAGTTCATAATCTTGCAATAACTTGACGGCTTTTAAATTTTCCTCCTTAGCAGAAATTGCGACAACAGGAGTAGATAGTAATTCGCCGATAAGTACTTCTGAGTCTTGTTTGAGTAAATCGATCGTACGGACAAAACCCCGATAATATCTTTGATTATCTACCACAAAAATTAAGTCTAATTGATTATCTTTGAGGTTAGATTCACGAATTAACTCTTGAGTTAAACCGACAGTAATATTTTCTTTTACCGCCAGATAACGAATATTCATCATGCGCCCAACGGAGTCTTCGGGAAAACCTAATAATAAATCCACTCCCGTGCGATCGATCGGGTTAAGATTAGCAATGACTTTTTTCGTCACTTTAGCAGGTAATTCCCCAAATAAACGAACTCGATCGTCAATTTCCAAAGTGTTAATTAAATCATTCATTTCCCCGCTACTCATGGCAGTAATTAATTCTGCCTGTTGTTCGGGACGCATATATTCAAACACTTGGATAGCTTTATCCTTGTCGATTAACCAGAAGGCTAAAGCACGTTTTTTCGGTTCAATGTCCATCAACTGTAGCACTAATTCCGCCGATGGAAGACGATTAGCTTCTTTTTTAGCCGCTTCGAGGGCAAAGGGTTCGAGCAAATCTTTTAAAATATTTCTCATGACGATCGATCTCCTTACTGATTGTTAGCCAAGTATTGAGGAGAAAATCTAGTATGTATCTATACCTAACATCATCAACTTTAATTGGTGCATGGGTTATCATCATTTGCGATATAAGTTCCCCCTTTATTTAAGGCAGGGTGTTTTCATTATCAAAAATGTTAATTTCCAAAACTCCCTAGACGTATAAAATGCAGATGTTTTTTAACAATAATCAATTCATCTGTAAAAATCTGATTTTGTAGGAAAATTTTAACTCACTTTAGTAGAGTTGAGCTATTAGCAATGAAATAAATTTCATTGTGGGATAAGGGTTGTAACCGATAAACCGCTTTGCAATAAATTGACAAAGCTAATAACAAAAGTCGGCTAAAGCGACTAAGAAAAATTAAATTTTATCCCACGAAAACATTTGACACATAGCAAAAAGCTAGTGACTGCAAAGCACGAATTAGAATTAATTTTGTTAGGCAATAAAAAAGCCCTATAAATGCTGTTAAAACTGTTGCGAGTTGAAAAAACCTCTCTAGGCATTTCATGAAAAAACAACAGTGATTTTCCCATAAAAAACCACCATCAAAACCCAGAGTTAAAAGCTCTTAATTGTTGATTAAGATTAGTTTAAATTCGATCCGTTCCCTTTGAGTCACCCTTCGGCAGTGATCAAAGAGACAAAATACAAACAAAAGTAAGATTATATCTATTTGACCACTTTTAGAAATAAAACCGATGATGACTCGGTCTAGGGTCCGGATCTTCCAAAGCCACAACAGGCTTAACTGTCGGGCTACTACTACCAGAAGATTCCATATACTTAGTTTTCAATAAAATTTGTTTACTAGCGAATAATTTTGATTATCGCCACCGTCAACTATAGCAGATATAAAACAAAAAGTCAAGCCTATTTATCAAAAAGGAGAGGTTCGATCGAAATAAAAGTTTTTTTGAATTAAACTACCATTTCTAGTTACGGTGATTATTTTCACAGTAAATTCTCGCCCCTGCCCATTGCAATTTTTCCCGAAGTGTTTTATAAAAAGAATGAGATTCCCTTAATATGATAAATTGGGCTTGACAATCTGCCATACTTACCCTTACCCATTGCCCAGGCCATATTGCAGTAGCTAATACTCCATCCATCCATAATTTATTATTTAGTTCGTAATCTCCTAGTGTCCAAATACTTACAACCGATCGAGGTGGCAAAAGTAAAGGGCGACTGGATAAACTAAGAGGGCAAATGGGAGTTACTGCAATGGTACTCATGCCGGGGTGTATAATGGGACCATTAGCAGAAGCAGTATAACAGGTTGAACCCGTAGGGGTAGAAACGATTAAACCGTCTCCATGATACTGATCTACTACTTCGCCATCCACTTCCATTTCAAGAATAGAGGTGGGCATTCTATCTAAACAGGCGGGTTTAACACACATCTCATTTAAGCAGAAAAATCGATCGCTCACGGCTTCCACATCATCTCTATTTCTTTCCCAAATTTGCGCCTCTAACATCATGCGTCTTTCTACGGCATATAAATCATTTTCGAGGCGATGCCAAAGGGTTGAAGTGTCTTGAAATAAGCTAAATGGTTCGGTTAAAAACCCTAAATGTCCTCCCACATTTACCGCTAAAATGGGGATGTTTTCTGGTGCTAGATGACGGGCAGCCGCTAATATTGTACCATCTCCTCCTAATATAATTCCCAGATCGATCGATTGGGTGGCGGAGGCTAAAAATACGGGATAGGGATTATCTTTAATGCCACTAGGTCCTAATAATACTTTACAATCACGCGCTTCTAACTCTTTAGCGCATCTTTCCGCCCATGCCTTACTTTCTTTGTCTCCTGCTTTATAGGCAATAATTACTTGTTTTAACTGCACAATTTTTTAAGAATAATTAAATGGTTTGTAATAATTTTATTGTCAATAATAATAAATTTTATCACTATTGCCTATTTCCTCGTTTTTATAATTAAAATATAGCAATCCTAAATCATTTATGAGAAATAATAGCGTGATAAGAAACATCTCTTAAAACCAACAATTAGACTAAACACTTTGATTTATCAGTATTTTACCTGACACCTGACACCTGACACCTATCTTTATGATAATCTTACAACTCAAATAGGATCGCTATAGTCTAATAAGTTTAGAAGAAGCCAAAAAAATTGCTATTTTTAGCTACAATTCATCTAATATTATCTTAGAATTTATTATGGGGACTGCTCAAATTTATGGTTAGATTAATTATGTTAGGAGGACCTGGTTCTGGAAAAGGTACTCAAGCATTAAAAATAGGTAAAGACCTTGATATTACTATCATATCTACAGGGGATATTTTGCGTACTGCCATTACTTCCGATGATGATTTGGGCAAAAAAGCAAGGGAATATGTGGAAAAAGGCGAGTTAGTTCCCGATCGAATGATGATTGAATTTATGAAGCAACGTCTTTTGCAAGATGATGTAGCGAAGGGTTGGGTATTGGAAGGTTATCCTCGCACGGCATTTCAGGCGGAAGAATTAGATTTTTTATTAGAAGATTTAGAGCAAAAAATTAACTACGCAATTTATTTAGATGTTACGGAAGAAACTATGATTCAACGCTCTTTAAATCGAGGGGATATTGATGATAAATTAGATGTCGTAAAAAAAAGAATTGAGCTTTTTAAACAACGCACTACTCCCATTTTAGAATATTATGAATATAAGCATACTTTAATTACTATATCTGCTGAGGGTTCGATCGAACAAGTGGAAAAGGAAATAGTCGATCGAGCAAAACCTTTCTTAGAAAATACGAAAAAAATTTAGAATTTTAAGTTTATAATGTAGAATTAATCAATTATAAAATATTAGTTATTAAATGAAATTGTGGGAAAAAATAATTACTGCTGACGGTTCACCAACCTTTTATTCTGCTGAGTTTGGAGAGACATTTCATACTAAATATGGAGCTAAATCTGAGGCAGATATTACTTATATTCAAGGTTGTCAAATTCCTCGTAAAATTCAAGAGAAAAATCAGATAAAAATTCTTGATATTTGTTACGGATTAGGATATAATACGGCTTCGGTATTAGATTTTATTATGAGCAATAATCCCCAATGTTCGATCGAACTTATTGCCTTAGAATTAGATGAAAACGTACCAAAAGAAGCCCTTAAAAATAATTTATTGCATCATTATTCCTCAAAAACCATCGAGATTTTAACCACATTATTAACAGAAAAAGAAGTTAATTTACCCTTACTTAAAATCAAATTATTGATAGGAGATGCAAGACAAACATTATCTCAATTAGTGCCTCCAAATTTTCAAGCTGATGCCGTATTTTTTGATCCTTTTTCTCCCCCTAAATGTCCTCAACTTTGGACAGTCGAATTTTTAACCCTTGTAGCACAGCGTTTAGATGAAAATGGAATCCTTGCCACCTATTCTTGTTCAGCAGGAGTACGCAAAGCCCTTCAATTAGCAGGTTTAACCATCGGGAATAACTATTGTATAGGCAGACGATCGCCCGGTACTGTTGCGACAAAAGGATTTCAACTATTGTCTCCCCTCTCTCCGATGGAATTAGAACATTTGCACACCAAAGCCTCTATTCCCTTTCGGGATGCAACTCTACAAGATACAAAAGAAATTATAAAATTACGCCGTGAACAAGAGCAATCTTTAAGTAATTTAGAGTCCACAAGTCAATGGAAGAAACGCTGGTTTTCTTAGCTTATTAATTCTTGGTACAAATGCTTAAATCTCAATCAGTCTTTATAAAAAATGTCGTGAAATAGATTTTTATTTAACCTGAATTTGCGTATTTTAACTGAGGTCGATCGAGCTGAAATGGTGAACTATATAGCTATAGAGAAAATCAGAACTTAGGCAATTCAAACAATTTTTGAAAGTAATAGTTAAAAGTCTGAAAAATAATCTAACCCATTATTACCATAAGCTGTGTGTCATGAGTAACTATCAAAATATCCTAACATTAGAACGACAAGAAAGATTTTTGACGGCGGTTTCTACCCCTACAAAAATTATGGTAGTAGATGATCAACCTTTAAGTTTATTACAAGCTGTGGACTTAATCAAATATAAAGGTTATGATTCGATCGAATGTATGGATAGTCGTCAGGTGATGGAATTAGCGTTTCAACATCAACCCGACGTAATTTTGATGGATGTTTTTATGCCAGACATTAACGGTTTTGAAGTGGCAAAAATGCTTAAATTACAACCTCAAACCAAATCAATCCCTATTGTTTTAATGTCTGTTTCCGATGAACCAAACTTATGGCAACAAGCCCTTAAAATAGGTATAGAAGAAGTAATCTTAAAACCTTTAGAACCTAGTTGTCTATATCCGAAACTGAACAATCTAAGTCAGCAAAAACGCCTCAATGAAGGATTAAATCAAACTCAAAAAGTACTGTTTACCCTTGCTATGGCTATTGAACAACGATCGATCAACCGTTGTCAATCATCCTTAAAGTTAGCTAACTTAGCCATGAAATTCGGGCAATATTTACAACTATCGGATACAGATATAGAAGATTTAATTTCTTCAGCCTATCTCCATGATATAGGTACAATCAGCATTCCAGAGCATATTTTAGGAAAGTCCACACCCCTCACCGATGAAGAAAAAGAGATTATTCATCAACACGTTATTATCGGTGAACAAATTTGTCAACCCTTGAGTAGTCGAAAAAATTTACTAGCAATTATTCGTCATCACCATGAAAAATGGAACGGCACAGGCTATCCCGATGGATTATCCCAAGACAATATTCCCTATCTCGCCCAAGTTTTTCAGATGGTAGATATTTATGATGCGCTGATTAATGAACGTTGCTATAAACCATCTTACTCGTTCGATCGATCTTTAGAGATTATGGAAGAAGAAGTAAACAAAGGTTGGCGTAATCCTCAACTTTTCAAGCAATTTAAAAACTTTATCTTAGACAATATAGGATAAACCTTTGCTTTGTTTCTTTATTGTTCAAAACTACGAATAAAAGATTCCTGTGTTAAAGATACAAATTGAGGGGTTAAAGGGGGTAAATTGAGAGGATTATTAAAATCTTGATCATAATCCCAATCCCGTTGGGGTGCAGTATAAATATTTCCACCATGACTCCAGTTACCATTAGAGCGTAAAGGAGTAGAAATACTGACGAATGATCCTCTATATTGCCAAAGAGTCCCTCCCCAATTTTCCAAAAAGCGAGGATAGTTTTCTAAACCACCGTTATAGGATGTTCCATTAGTGACATCCGTACCTGCTAACACCGCCGCATTAAATACAGTGGCTGTGGGAGTAATAGCGTCTCCATTGAGCTGATTACAATTCGCATTATTGGCACGATTAATTGCACTATCGGCAACGATAATACAAGCATTAGAAAGGGGATTAAAAGTGTCTGCTAGAAAAGAGGCTGGTTGTTTGTTGACGTTGTTATAATCTCCTTGAGGATAAATGGCTTGATCCGTGGCGATCGTCAATCCTGTAGGATCGGGATAAGTGGCAGTTTCAGCTAAACCAAATAATTGTTGCCCTTTGATCACCGCAAAACCATAGCGACTTGCATTCGTAGCGGCATTAAGATAAGTTACACCATCGATCGTAGCATGAAGAACCATTCCTCCTTGAGAGTTGTCAATGGCTGCTAAACCAAGACGTTGAAAAGAATGTTCAGGGGCATTGTTGTCGGCAGGCGCTTTGATATAAAGTAAACCATTAGCAGAAGCTAAATTGTTTCCAGTAGTAAGATGAACTCCGTCTCGATTCCATACTGCCATACTTTGAATATTTAGCTGTAATAAACGCATATCTCGGTTTTCTCTGTTATTAAAGAAACGATAGAAAGATAAATGATTGGCATTATCTCGACCGATTTCTGTAATTGGTGCTCCGATAAAACAACGGGCAGTATTAGGAATAGGATTATTACTAGCATCATATTGTGACAATCCAGCTATTTGTTGAGCCGTCATGTCATCTAAATTATTAGTAGCTTGATTTCTTTCGCTTTGATTAGTAAAAGCCTGTTGTAATTTACTATTTTGTCTTAATTGAGCTGTATTTGTGGCAAAACTACCATATAAATTGGTATTTTGATTTCTAACATTTTTGATGGGTAAAGACATGAAAGAAAAACGAAGGGGGGCATCTTGAGACTGGATTTGTTCTTGAATGTATTTTTGTGCTTCTTCCCTAAAGTTATTTTTTTGTACGGCGGTTAAACCATTCCACCAAGTCGCTAAACTACCTGATAAGGTTGCGGGGGTACAGATATGATAGGGAGAAGTGCTAGGAATGGCGGCTAAATCTGCACCAACCATTACTGGTTGATAAAAACTAGCTAATTGTTGATTCGTAAAATTTCTCGTCACAGGGCTACTTAGAGCTTGACCTGTACTACTGGTTCGATCGATCGCCGTCACTTCAAAAGGTATGTTGTTTTTCAGATAGTTAAAATTACCATTTGTTGCTGTTGCTTGGGGTTTAAACTTGATGCGAATATCAGCATTTATATAATAGTCTCCACTGGTGGTTAAAATACTGGGAGTAGGGATAGAAACAGGAGCTTCCGTTCTTACTTGTACTTGAGTACCCCAAGCGGTTCTGATGCGAGTCGGATCCATGGCATTGGTAGTTTGAGTTGTGCTACCTGTACCATTAAATAATAAATTTAAGGCTGTAGCGACACTGTTATCAATTTGGACTCTACCATCAGGATAGGTAGTATTATTATTTTTTCTCCGATTAAAAATATCTCTTACGGTAGTGACTTGCCCTCTAATTCTTAAAGTGTTATCACTGCCTAAATATAAATCACCGTTAGTGTGAACAGGTCCGGATAATGTCATATTTGGACCGGGTAAGATTTCCAAATCTCCTGTATAGAAAGCCGCAAACTGAAACATGGGAATTAAACGACTTTTCACATCCATTTGTAAAATAGCAACCGCTTGTTTTCCTTGAGCAGTGGCTTCATTGTTGTCCTTAAAGGCTAAAGAGAAGATGGAATGACCATATTCAACCATATTTAAACCCTGAAAAGCATTGCCCCTCGGTACAACTCCGATCGAACCTTCTCCGTTATTAATTGGTACAACATAGGTTGTCACCGAACCACTACCCCGACGAGGATCAGCAGAGGGAACTTCAAATCTGTCACATTTAAAATCAAGAGTACCATCATTGGTCGTATCATCATCAAAACAGGCGGTAGTAGAAGTTGGGGAAGTTCCTTTTGGTTGCTCAGAGTTTAAATAGACTTCCCTGAGTTTATTTGCCCTTAAATTTAATCCCGCCTCTGCCCCATAAAATCCACTATTACTGTCCACCGTAGCGGTATTGCTATATTTTTCGACTCGGCTTGTTCGAGCGTATAGTGCCACTAATCCTGCTAAACCGACAACAACACCAATGGCTAAAACTAGCACATAACCTTCTTGATGATTAGCTTTCCTTTGGAGTAAAAAACTGAGGAATTTTTGACGGAAATTTCGATCGATGGTTTTCATAGTGATTAAAAATGGTAAGAAAAATAAATTATTAAAAATAAAATTAAAAACTGAGACGATTACGAGGGAAGAATTTCTGGGTTAGGCTTAAATCTTCCTCTTGTAAAACCCCTGCCGTAGTAGAGTTGGTATCTTCACCGGGTAGTATTTTTGCTGTAACGTTAATACTTTTGATTTGCGCCCAAGAATATTCAGTATCCGTAGGAAAATTAGGAGTGCAATCACCCGAAACTGTGGGCGGAATTTTTCGACAAACATACTCTGTTCCTCCCATCTCTATTTGTAAAGTAACCGTAATGTCTAATTTATCAACATTCTCAACAATGTCTAATACTTGGCTATTGTTTAACACCAGTTGCAGATTATTATTCACAACTCGATATTTCCGCTCATCTATCAGATAAATAACACTCCCTTCTAAATATTCACGAGTCCAAGTATGGTTATTCGTTGTCAGATTCACGGTATGAGGAGGTGTATCTACCGAAGGAGTCATATCTTCTCCGTCTTCATCGAGGATTTCTTCCCCCGTATAATCAAAAAATTCACCTCCACCATTTTGATCATAAATGTAAGCATAAAGTGTATCCCCATTACTTTGTCTTAAATCTCGCCATTTTTTGAGAGTATCGGGCCAACCGTCAATAGGTTGAAAATCATTAACTTTACAAAAGTTGTCGTTAGGATCACTATTATCAATTACGTTAGGAGAGCTTGTTGTATTTGCTGTTATGTCTGTGCAAAGATTTAAAAATAAGGGTGATACGGCTTTTCTCACGATGATTTCTGAGGTTTTTTCCGTGCTATCAGGAATGGTTACTTCCGTAATTTCGATCGCAGGTAATTTTGGATCAGAAACTAACCCTTCTCCCGTTTGTTGAATGTCAGGTCCGATCGTGGTAAAAATAGTTCTTAGTCTTTGATTCGCTTCCACTTTTGCCCTGTCACTCAAAAAGATTTGTCGCGCACTCAAAAAGCCACTAAAGGCAAAACCCAGAATAAGGCTACCGATTAATAAAGTTGCCATCGCCTCTAGCATGGTGAATCCATACTTTTGGTGTTTATTGCTGTAAAGTTGTAAATATAGTTTGAACTGTATAAACTTTTTCATTGTTTCTGTTTTTATCTAATATTTGAACGACGATGTATCTGATATTGGAATCCGTAGTAGTAGGACAAGTTGTCACTGTATTTTGAGCGTCTAAAGTTGGCTCAGTATGACATACATATATATCAGCATTGTAGTCATATCCAAAGGAATTTTTATTCAGTATCTGGGTTTTCCCTGAAGTAACTCCCCCGATGTTATTACTGAGTCGGTATCTTATATCATCCAAAATTTCTTTAGATAAAGATACTGCACCCGTTTGTATTTCTTGTTTTAAATTCTCAATTTTTAAAAAGACTAAAAACTGTAAATTAAAGGCAAAAGCCATACTTAAAACTAAAATAGCGACGATACTTTCTAAAAAAGAAAATCCTCCTTCTAAGTTCTTTTTTTTACTTAAAACTGGATATTTTAATTTTTTGAGCCGATAATTTTTCATCATATAAGTTTAATTTTTTAATTAATATTAATTAGTTTCAATAGCTCCACCTTGCAAAATAGTTATAGTGTCCTCATTATTGTTATTACTAATAGTCAAGGTTAAATTAGGTTTCAAATTACCTTCATTATCGAAAATATAAGCAATTCCTCTACTGTTAAAACACAGCATCCAATTAGATACATTTGCTGTAAAAGAAGCCTGATTTGGTAAAGTTATATCGTCTTCTTGAAAAGTGCCATCTGCCCTCCAGTTATTTGACAATTCCACAGTGGCATCTTTTTTTTGATCAGAACCTAATGCTGTTCCTAAAGTTATGGTAGAATTGGTAGTGTCAATAGCTATTATTTCGTTATCGTCTTCACTTCCTACGTTGATTCGATCGCCAACCACAAATCCCCTCGTAGAATAAACTTTTAAGACTTTCAAGTCTGTATCTGTAATAGAGACATCTTCTGCTAATTTCGTCAGGGATTCACAGCCTCTAGTATTAGCGATTTCTACGGCAAACTTATTAGTTGCACTATTCGGACTTGGTTTAATTCTCATGGCGGAAGTAGTAGATACTGCCCTTCCTCTGGTTTGTTGTAAAATACCCTTTATTTGATTACGCCCATCACTGGCACTTTTAGATTCATTGAATAAAAAGCGAGGGGCTGTTAATACTCCAATGATTCCCATGATAGTCATTAAACAGAGTAATTCTAATAAGGTATAACCAGTTTTTTTTCTACTTTTAAAAACTTTAAATATCAATTCTTTTTTCAGGTGCATAAAATACCCCACCCCCGCATTTATACTGTTTTTTTTCAGAGCTATTTTAACAGTATAAACATTTTAATCCCTGATTCTATCAGTAAGAATACTGATTTTAATTATAAATTTTATGTAAAATTAACATCGAAATTATATAGTTATTTTTATACTATTGGTAATAAAAACTGTAATTTTTGTGAATATTGTTTTTATGGATTAAATATATAGATTAAATATTTATTTGAATTTAACTTATTAGAATATAAATCATCTCCCTAAAATATAATATTTTGAGTATATTTTAAATTGTTTTTTCTGAAAATAAATATAGGGCTAAAAAATAAATTATTTTTTGAATGGCTGTAAATTATCAACTTAAAAAGTAAGAATTAAAATAATTAATTACTTGAAAATAAAGACGCAATACTTAAGTGTCAAAAAATTGACATTTGGTCAAATTTAAAATCAAACTCTATGTTTTTTTGTGATATTTTTATTTTTTTGAGAAGTCTCACCTGTTGCCTTTTAAAGAAATTTTAAAATTTCTCAGTAGTTACTGCATAAAATCATCTTTTGCTACTGATAAGTAAATATAGACTTTTTCTTAATCCGATTTTAGTAAATATTAAAGTACTCAGGTACTAAACATGGCTTAAATTTAAACATACGTCACAAGACATTAGGTAGTTAAAAGCCATGATATTTACTTATATCGGATTTTTTTTCAAAATGTAATTATCCTAACATCATATTAGTTAATAATATAACATAATTGAAAGGATTGTCTATGAATTAATCAAAAAATTCAGTATTAGGAGAAATAAAGCCATGAAACAAACAATCATGGTAATGACAAAAATTTTCCCCGATCGATCGTCACAACAAGGTTTAACATTTACAGAATTGTTGAGTGGCGTTGTCATGGGAAGTATAGTTTTAACCGCCGCCGCTAGTGGATTCGTTAATTTACTCAGAGCGAATCAAGACGTAGAATCAAAAACCGTACGCCACGCTGGATTAATCAAAGCGTTAAATTATCTGCAAGAAGACATCAAAGGGGCAAAGTCTGTAACCAAAGAAAAAGTGGGTACAGGAGTTTGTAATTCTTCAGGTGTGGACTCTGAATATTGTTTAGTCTTAACCTATCCTAATAACACACCATTAAGGGCAGGGTGTACGAATAGTCCTAAAATTTATTATGGACTTCGGGATATTAGTGGTACATCTCCCCAAATATGGTTAAAACCTGCTATTTTACGGCGAAAAATTGACTGTGGCATTAATAATCAAGGAAATTGGATTGTGGTAGCCGATGGATTATTGGGCAAAAAAGAGGCAAATCCAGTTACAGATAAAAATAATTTTTGTACACAAGATAGTGTCAATTGGACGGGAAATTTAGATGTTTATGGCGATATGAAGGATGAAAAAGGGGGGTTTCGATTTTGTCTTCATGAAGATAATGAGCAAAACAGATTAGTGAGAATATTTTTATATGGGTATATAGGTAAAGGGCAATCCATTAGTTTAAACACCATATCTTTTACCCGTAGTCAATAGAAATGAAGAATGAAGAATGAAGAATGAAGAATGAAGAATTAACAGTAACCACTATTAACTATTCATTATTAACTATTCACTATCTCCATCAAAATACTATGAGTCAATCCCTAAGTAATGACGGTGGGTACATCACGATCGATAAATTTCTTGATTTGAGCAATTTCTTCGGCAATATTGATTAATTCCCCTAGTGCTTCTTGAGTGTCTAAATCTTGTTTATTCACATCGGGTTCGTAGCTTTCGAGGTAAACTCTTAATGTAGCTCCTTTCGTACCAGTACCAGATAAGCGGAAGATAATTCTCGAATCGTCAGTAAAGCCAATACGAATACCTTGATTAGTGGTGACGCTACCATCTATTGGATCAGTGTAGCTGAAGTCATCGGCATAGGCAACGGTATAATTACCAAATTGTTTACCTTTTAATGTCTCAAATTGGCTTCTGACATGGGTTACTAATGCGTTTGCTCCTTCGGTGGCTACTTCTTCGTAGTCGTGGCGAGAATAAAAGTTCCGCCCGTATTCTTTCCAGTGCGATCGAACTATATTTTCTACAGATTCTCCTCTTACTGCCACAATATTTAACCAGAAAAGCACTGCCCAAAGTCCATCTTTTTCTCGGATATGATTAGAACTCGTGCCGAAACTTTCTTCCCCACAAATAGTAGCTTTATCGGCATCTAAAAGATTGCCAAAAAATTTCCATCCTGTGGGGGTTTCATAACAGTTGATGCCTAATTTCTGCGCAACTTTGTCCACTGCACCACTGGTGGGCATCGATCGAGCTACACCCGTTAAACCTTGTTTGTATCCTTTCACTAAATGAGCATTGGCGGTAATTACGGCTAAACTATCGCTAGGATTAACGAAAAAATTACGTCCTAATATCATATTTCGATCGCCATCACCATCGGAAGCCGCCCCAAAATCAGGTGCATTCTCACTGAATAAAACATCAACCAAACTTTTAGCATAGACGAGATTGGGATCAGGATGTCCACCTCCAAAATCTTCCAAAGGTACACCATTAATTACAGTGCCAGTTTTTGCCCCTAATTTGTCCTCAAAAATTGCCTTAGCATAGGGACCTGTAACAGCGTGTAAAGAGTCCATACACATAGCAAAATCTCCCTTAGAGAGCATATTTCGCAGTAAGTCAAAATCAAACAAAGACTCCATCAACTCAAGATAAGGTTGTACAGAATCGATGACTTCCACATCCATTGTACCTAACTTAAACGAGCCTACATGATCCAAATTGATGTCAGCAGACTCTAAAATTTGATACTGAGTAATAGTTTTAGTTTTGTCGAAAATCGCTTCAGTGACTTTTTCGGGAGCAGGTCCACCGTTACTGATATTATATTTAATGCCGAAATCTCCATCAATACCACCGGGGTTGTGGGAAGCCGAAAGAATAATTCCCCCGTAGGCTTGGTTTTTACGAATGATAGCAGAAGCCGCAGGAGTGGAGAGAATACCATTTAATCCCACTAACACCCTACCGATACCATTAGCTGAAGCCATTTTGAGGATAATTTGGATAGCCTGACGATTATAATAACGACCATCGCCTCCCAATACAAGGGTTTGTCCAGTGATTCCTTCAAGACTGTCAAAAATAGACTGCACAAAATTTTCTAAATAGTGGGGTTGCTGAAAAACCGTAACGGCTTTGCGTAATCCAGATGTACCCGGTTTTTGATCATTAAAGGCTTGAGTTGTAACGGTGATAATACTCATTATTGAAAAAATATTACTAAAATTTAATTATTTTCTGCCCTTAATGTACAATAAAATATCCATTTAAAAGCTCAATTCGATCGATAAAAACATGGTACATTAGAAAAAGATTAAAAAACAAAAACTGTATTGGTTTATGGAATGTATTGTCAATCGGAGAGCGAAATTTAGCGCCAGTCATCGCTATTGGTTGCCAGAATTATCAGAAGCAGAAAACTATAGCCGTTTTGGGGCAAATGCTCGTTTTCCGGGGCATGGGCATAATTACGTCTTATACGTTTCTATCATTGGAGAGTTAGACAAATATGGCATGGTGCAAAATCTTTCTGAGGTGAAAAAAGTCATCAAACAGGAAGTTACCAGTCAACTAGATTATAGTTATCTCAATGATACTTGGGTAGAGTTTCAACAAACGTTACCTACCACCGAAAATATTGCAAGAGTAATCTGGGAGCGTTTATCCCCTTATCTACCCTTAGTAGATATACAATTATACGAACATCCACAACTTTGGGTTAATTATCAAGGAAATAATATGGAAGCCACTTTAACTGTTCAAACTCATTTTAGCGCGGCTCATCGTTTGGCTTTACCTGAGTTAAGTTTTGAAGAAAATAGCGAAATTTATGGTAAATGCGCACGTCCTAATGGACACGGACACAATTATCATTTAGAAGTATCAGTAACGGGTGAAATGGATAGTCGTACGGGTATGATTATTGATTTAGTTGCTTTACAAAAAGTGATTGATGACTATGTAGTTGAACCCTTCGATCATACATTCTTAAATAAAGATATTCCTTATTTTGCGGAAGTTGTACCTACGGCGGAAAATATTGCTGTTTATATTGCTCAATTATTACAAGAACCTATCAAAAAGTTGGGAGCGGAACTTGATAAAGTTAAGTTAATTGAAAGTCCGAATAATTCTTGTGAGATTTTTTGTCGTAAGTCTAACCTCAAAATGCAAAAAAAAAGTGAATCTACTTTACAACCTGTTTTAGCATAGATAAGTATTACCTGAGTTCGATATAAAATTATCGATGAAGGTAAGACTAGGAGAAAATTCACTTAAATCCATATAACGAGAAATGGTATATATCAGAGTAACAAAGCCATAACTGTTGTTTTATCTAATGCTTCTGGAGAAAGATTAATATATTCTTCTTCTTTATTATCTGGTATTTTATCGATAATTTTTGCTCCTGCCGTTATTAAAATTTCATTAAAATCAAGAGAATTAACTAACTTACTGACAAGATATTGTCGGGCTTTCATTGACTGATAATTATAACTAGATGTGATAAAATTACCAATATTTATATTTGCAAAATAAACTCTATTTTCTCCATTAATATTAACAATTACTCCTAAAATATTTTCTTTTTTACTAATTGTTATATTAGCAGAAGCAATAATTTTATTTACATCTACCATATAATTTTGCTGAAAGTTATTCGGTTTTTCCTGTGCGACTAAAATTTTAGCCTCAACTTTTTCTCCTTTTATAAAATTATAATAATTCACCATTAAAATTCGAGCTTCTTGCTGTGCTTGTTTGAGATAAAAAAGCTCAGATGCACCATTAGGAGGCGGTGCGTCTGTGACATCTCCAGAAAATAAAACTTCTTTTTTTTCCGAATAATAATCCGCATCCCAACCGATTTTTCCTGATTCTCCTATCACAGATAAGTCTAAATCGACTCTGTTTTTCTTCGTATTTGTCCAATGAATCCCGACAATCATATCTTCAGTAGTGGTAACATAAGTACCTGTGGGAAAATATCCTGTGAATTGTTTTTCTGTGGCGGGTAAAGCATAATGAACGTTATGGGGAATATAAATAGTTTTGCCCTCAACATTTTTTTTCAAATCCTCCACAATGGAATTGATGACAATATCTAAGGCTTGTTGGGTTTTGTCTTTAACCATATACCACCATTCAAAATCAAATTCTGTTGCCCAACCTTTACCATTTCTCACTCGATAAACGATCGAATCGGAAATATCCAAGCGGTATTTTAAGGCATAAGCGAGACGAATTTTGCGGAAAATGGTTGCTTTTTTGATTTTTTGAGCTAAAGTTTCTAAGTCTAATTTTTCATATTTTATTTGACTGGTGACATTATTTAGATAGTCAACGGGGAGAGGTTTATGTAATTTATTCGCTTTTTTTCTTAGTTGATTAAAATATCTTTTATTACTGGAAATTGATTTCATTGCTAAGAATAATGGCTTAAAGCGAAAGAAAATTGAAGCTAAATTATCGGGAGCTTTTTTTAGTAAAGTATCTAAAAATTTGCCGTTAGATTGTTTAATTTTACCGATAAGATATTTATTTTTTATTAGCAAAGATTCATCGGTTAATTTACTGATCAAATGACGCAAAAATTCTATAGGTTCTGATGGTACAATGCCATAAAAGTCATATAATAAGGCTTTTAATTCTCGGTTGCCTATTTTTTCAACAAAACTAGCATTGAAGTTATGACTTTTGATAATTTCCATTATATCATCGAGGGTTTCTTGGGCTAAGGCAATACCATCGGCTAAATAGATAATCTGCTCAAGAATTTCCTCTGCTGTCATGGCTTTAATTATCACCAACGGAATATCATCGGTAATAGCTGGTAATTCTAATATTTCTTTGGGGATATAAACTGCGTCTTCTCGATAAATACCTAGTCTTTCAAAACCATAGGTAGTAATGTAGTGAATGATTTGTTGGGTAACTAATGATTCCATCCAAGAATCTTGAATTATTTTCCATGATTTATGGAAGGCGGAATTGGCTTTAACCCCTGAAATACCGACAACACTTTCAATTATCTCCAGTAAATCTTCATCAGGCTCGATCGTATTTTCAAGAATATAACCATTTGGAATAGTTCTCAGTAATATTGACTCAGATAAATTTTTCTTTTCTCTATCTTTAACTTCGATCGTATTAAATAATCTTAAGGTTGCTTTATTCATATTTCAAACTCCTTGAATGATAAAGAGGGCGAGAGATAGTGTTAGTACCCAAAACTAATGGCTTACGCCATAATAAGGAATCTCTTTTGCCGCTCTATGAAACTTACTCAAACTTGATCAAGAATAGTCAAGTTCCCACTCTTCATGGGATGGACGTTCACTTCCTGCTTCACCGAATCCCTAATAGACTTGCCATTAAGTTGGTTTGACTCTCCACAGGCTTTACTTTCCGACAAGCTATCGGTAGTTGGATATAACTCCAAATTAATACTAGCATTCAGATCACGATCGATCTTTAAACCGCAATTTTCACACTCATAAACTCTCTTTGAAAG
>NZ_JBLZFY010000011.1:0-70399 GCF_050753365.1 Geminocystis sp. CENA526 | reverse complement strand
CCTCTTCCCCTCTCCCCCTCTTCCCCCTCTCTTCCACACCATAAAATTTAAAAATACAACAAAAAAAACCATGACAACTCCCTTAGTATCATTACAAGCACCAAAAGATGTCGATTTAGACTATATCGATCGAGAATTACATGAAATTTGGCAAAACTATAGCGGAGTCGGAGACGGATTAGCCGCCACTAGGGCTTCCACCTTTAGTGTTTTAGTTTATGAGCCAGAAGCTACACAACCACTACTTGCCTCCCTCGGTTTTTATACTGGACCTGTAGATGGTATCGGTGGACCTCGTACCACATCGGCGATTAAAGCCGCCCAAAAAGCCTACGGCTTAGAAATAACAGGACTTTCTACTCCTGAGTTATTAACTAAGTTAAGAGCTGACTTTGAAGCAAAACAAGCTAAAGGTAACATCGATTTAGCTGAATTAGCCTCCCTTAAACAGTATTCTCCTGATATGGAGGGCGCGGGAATGGCGGATGCCATCGCCTCTATTAATCCCTGTCGTATTGTCACCCTTTGCCCCACTACGGGAGAAGATGAAGGAGTAAAAGCTCAAGTTTCTGCCTATTGCCCTGTGAATAAGCGCTCTGCCAATAGTTTAATCTGTTGTGAGTATATCACTGTCACGGGGGTTTCTCAAGCCTTTGAACGAGTTGGCGGTGTTATCTCTGAATTGATGATTCCTGAGTTACCTAAGTTTATCTGGTGGAAAGCGAGAATTGATGAAGATTATCCCTTATTTCAACGCTTGGTGAGTAATTGCGATCGACTGATTGTGGACTCCAGTACATTTGTCGAACCAGAAGCAGAATTGCTCAAAATCGGGGAATTATTAAAGAAAGATATACCTTTAATTGATCTTAATTGGGCTAGATTATCGGCATGGCAAGAGTTGACGGCGGAAGCATTTGATCCCCCCGAACGCCGAAGTGCTATTTGGGAGGTGGATCAAGTTACGATCGACTACGAAAAAGGTAATGCCTCTCAAGCCTTGATGTTTTTAGGATGGTTAGCCAGTCGTTTAAATTGGCTACCTGTTGACTATAAGTATCAAGAGGGAGATTATAATATTACTACCGTTACCCTCACAAATGTTGAAGGCAAAGAAATCAAAGCCGAATTAGCAGGAGTGCCGATTGCAGATTGGGGTGAAGTTTTAGGGGATTTAATCAGCTTAAAACTCACTTCCACTAACCTTAACGCCGATTGTTGTACCGTCTTATGCTCAGAAACAACGGGATGTATGCGTATGGAAGCAGGAGGAGGAGCTCAATCCTGTCGGATTCAACAAGTAACATCTTTAGCAGATCAAAGTACAGAGACATTATTAAGTCAACAATTACAGCGATGGGGTAAAGACGTTCTCTATCAAGAAAGTATGGAAGTCACCACTCAAATTCTAAAACTCGAATAGACTTTTTCAAAATATCTTTTATCTTGAGGGGAGGTAATAATAACTTGGCATAATGTGTAAATAATTCATAAGTTTGGTAAAAAGTCTTTAGACAATGGGAATAAATAGTGAATAATGAATAGTGTCGATCGAATAAATTTTTAGTTAGTTTGTAGTAAGGGCTTTAGCCCTATTAGTCATTATTTTTGGAGAAATCTATATACGCCCTAATCTCAAGGCTTTTTATCTAACCCCGAATTATGAATTTAGAAGATGCTTTAGCAATTTTTTTGAGACTTATAAAACCAACTCAACTTAATGATTTACAAGAATTGGTATTTAAGCAGTCTTGGTTGGGCAAAACTTATCAAGAAATAGCCTCTGAATGTGGCTATGATCATGATTATATTCGATGTGTCGGTTCTCAATTATGGCAGACGTTGAGCGATCGAGTCAATACCAAAGTTAATAAACATAATTTTCGATCGATTATTAAACAATATCAAAATTCACAAGATATTATAACACCTATTTTAGAGGGTATTAATAAAGAAAATCCAGGAGAAAAATTAGAAATTCCCGAAGGAGTTGTACCCTTAAATTCGCCCTTCTATATTGAACGAAAAAACTTAGAAAAACAATGTTATCAAGAAATAGTTAAACCCGGTTCTTTAATCTTAATAAAAGCTCCTTCTTTATTTGGAAAAACTTCCCTAGCAAAAAGAATTATTGCCCATGCCAAAAAATTAAATTATCACAGTATAGTAATTAATTTTGAACAAGCTGATAAGTGTTTATTAGAAAATATCAATACATTTTTACGATGGTTTTGTGCTAATGTATCTCATCAATTAAACCTAAAACCAGACTTAGATAATTATTGGGATGATGATTTAGGCAGTAAAGTTAGTTGTACAATTTATTTAGAAAATTATATCTTAGAAAACCTCAATAATCCTTTATTAATTACGTTTGATCAAGTAGATATTTTATTTCAATATCCTGAGATTAGTAGCAATTTTTTCCCTTTAATTCGTTTTTGGTATGAAGAAGCTAAAGACGTTGAAATTTGGCAAAAAATAAGGCTAATGGTTATTTATTCTACAGACATTTATCTTCCATTAAATATTAATCAATCTCCTTTTAATGTAGGGTTATCATTTTTATTACCCGAATTTAATCAATGGGAAATAGAAAAATTATGCCAACTTCATCAACTAAACAAAAATCAGCAGAAATTAATCATCAAATTAACCCAATTCATAGGAGGAAATCCTTACCTAATTCGCCAAGCAATGTATCACTTAAAAACAGGACAAATTGAAGAAGATAAATTAATCGAAAATGCTATGACTTCATCAGGTATTTATGGTAGTCATTTACGAAATCAATGGAGAAAATTACAAGATTTTCCTCACTTATTAACATCGATCAAAAAAATAGTTAATAGCGATAAAAGTGTTAAAATTGAACCAATGATTGCCTATCAATTAGAAGGTATGGGATTAGTCAAATTAGATCAAGATTATGTTACATTTAGTTGTGAACTTTATCGATTTTTTTTTCGTAATCAATTAGCAAAAAAATAGGATTTAGTAAATAAAATTCCTGAAATCTAGTCAGTAAATTCTAAATACTAAACCCGATGAAAAAAGTCTTACCAGTTTAAATAGTCTCAATAAAATCAAAAAAATACTTAATTAACATCCGACGGGGGATAAAACAAATCTTTTATGCTCATAAGTAACACCTAAAAATGCTATTCTCTTACCGGTAGCAACAGAAACTCCACGATAGATAACATCAGGATTAGAATGAGGGATATTAATTACTCCATGAATTAATTTATAGCTACGACCACGAAATTTAACTTCGCTTTTTTTGCCTTCAATCTGTATTTTTAAAGGATTATACTGATAGCTAACCCCACGATAAGCCATTTTCATTTGTTTTAACCCCCTATTTAAAAATTTTCAAAAGTTTATTTTTAATCTCTGACCTATATTAAATAGTGAAAGGGGATTTTGTCTGTGAGAAAATGTGAGATAAATTGAGATAAGCTAGAACGCATCCAAGTTTACTGATTGAGAGAGGGAATAGGCAATAGGCAATAGGGAATAGGGAATAGGCAATAGGGAATAGGTAAGATTTTTCGTTATTTTCAAAATAAATAACTCTTTCTCCCTGTCCATCTGTCTTGTCTTTATCGACAGCAAACTACAGGAGTTTTAGCTTAGTGACATCCTCTCTGGGATTCAAACCATGAGGTTAATAAATTGCGACAGGCGGTTTCTTTTATTCCTGCAAACACTTCTAAAGGATGATTAGATGCAAGACTATCAGGAAGATTCAAAACGGTACGAATCGCTCCAGTTTTAAAGTCATCCACACCATAAATTAAGGTTTTCAAACGAGCATGGATAATCGCTCCAGCACACATAGGGCAAGGCTCAAGAGTAACGTATAAGCAACAATCATTTAAGCGCCAAGTACCGAATTTATCACAAGCCTTACGAATAGCGATGATTTCTGCATGGGCTGTACAATCTTGAGTTTTTTCTTTTTGGTTATACCCCGAAGATATGAAATTGTTAGCTCGATCGACTATAATAGCCCCCACTGGTATCTCCCCTTCATCACCAGCTTTTTGGGCTAATATTAACGCTTCATTCATCCAATACAGATGATTTTCCAACTCTACCATAAATTGAATGAGAATCAAGAATGATTAAGATTTTTAACTAATTATTCATTATTCATTATTCACTATTCACTATAAACTATTCATTTATTTATTGTTCATTGTCAAAAATTCTGCTATATATGTTAGTAGAGAACAAAATGTAGAGATTTTTTATGTTGACTCTGGATTTGCCGAGTATCAATGTCCGTGAAAGAATACAGTCATCTAGTCGTATTCTGTTGATTGAAGATGAAGAATTAATCAGAAATATGATTGCCTTAAATCTGGAGGAGGAAGGATATGAGGTAATAAAAACCAGTAATGGTAGAGAAGCGTTAAATATTCTTGAGCGTCAACAATTGCCAAGCTCAGGGGATAATATTGATATGGTAATACTGGATTTAATGTTACCAGAAGTAAATGGTTTAGATATTTGTCGTTTACTGCGTTATCGTGGCAATATGATTCCTATTTTAATTTTAAGTGCCAAAGCGGCAGAAACCGATCGAGTTTTAGGTTTGGAGGTAGGTGCGGATGACTATTTAACCAAACCCTTTAGTATGAGGGAATTAGTCGCCCGTTGTCGAGCCTTAATACGACGTAACTCATTTAATAGTGCAACGGCTGATTCTGTACGTCACTTTAAAGATATTAGCTTATTTTCCGATGAATGTAGAGTTACTGTTCGAGGTGAAGAAGTTAATTTATCCCCCAAAGAATTTCGTTTATTGGAACTATTTATGACCTATCCTAAAAGAGTATGGGATAGGGAGCAATTAATTGAAAACATTTGGGGAGCTGACTTTTTAGGGGATACTAAAACCGTTGATGTCCATATTCGTTGGTTACGGGAAAAACTAGAGAAAGACCCTAGTAATCCTGAGTATTTAATTACTGTCAGGGGTTTTGGTTATCGATTTGGATAATGAGTAATGAGTAATGAGTAATGAGTAATGAGTAATGAGTAATGAGTAATGAGTAATGAGTAATGAGTAATGAGTAATGAGTAAGAAATAGGCAAAATAGTATTATACCCTTAGTCTTCTAGTCTTCCTGTGTTTTATTTCCATTCTCAATTCTTCATTTTGCATTCTGCATTCTCAATTCTGCATTAATGTTATATTTTTTATTGGGTTTAACTATCGGGTTAATTATCTGTGTTTGGAAATATTATCAAACAAGTATTCAATTAACAGATATTTTAGAATCCTTATCACAATTTGAGCCTGTTAATTCCTTATCAAAAATAGCTCAAGTGAGACGTAATGTTAATTTACTCAATAATCGTTGCTATTATACTCAATTAGAACTAGATTTACATCGTTATATAATCAAAAAAATTCCTTTAGGTTATTTAAGAATTAATGAAGAAAATTGTCTAATAGAATGTAATCAAGAAGCAAAAAAAATTCTACATATTCAGCGTTATGATCCGCAAGTATTAAGATTATTTTTAGAATTAGTGCGCTCTTATGAATTAGATCAATTAATTCAACAAACTAGAAAAACTGCTCAAAAATTAGTAATAGAATGGCAATTTTTCCCCACCACAAATTATATTTTAGAAGAAGAAAATCATCTGGAAATTGAGGATTATAAACCTGTATATTTAAAAGCCTATAGTTACCCTTTACCAGCAGGGCAAGTTTGTATTTTTATTGAAAATCAACAACAAATAAAAGAATTATCCGCGCGTAGAGATGAGGCTTATTCTGATTTAAGCCATGAATTAAGGACTCCTTTAACTTCCATGTCTTTATTAGCGGAAACTTTACTTAAATATACTGATGATAGGGGTAAAATTTGGGTACAACAAATGTCTCAAGAAATCGATCGATTGATAGATTTAGTACAAAATTGGTTAGAAATTTCTACCTTAGAACAAAATCCCTATGAGACGTTAAAATTTCAAAAATTAGATTTAAAACAACTCATTTTATCCGCTTGGCAATCATTAAAAATATTAGCAGATCAAGAGCAAATTTCTTTACAATATGAAGGGCAAGAAAAAATTATTATTTCTGCCGATATTAATCGTTTAACGCAAGTTTTTGTTAACTTATTTGACAATAGTATTAAACACAGTTCTAAAGGTGGTTTAATTATGATTCAAGTTAATATTAAAAGTGTTAATTATGATCATAAATTTTTAGAAATTAATTTAATTGATTCGGGGACTGGTTTTAATACAAAAGATTTACCCTATATATTCGATCGACTTTATCGAGGAGATAAATCAAGGGTAAGAAATGGCAGAGAAGGGAGTGGCTTAGGGTTAAGCATTGTTAAACAAATCATCGAAGCGCATCAAGGTACGATAACAGCCCATAACCACCCTGAAACCAAAGGTGCATGGTTTACAATTACTTTGCCACTCCAAAGAAAAGACAAAAGTAGAATTAAGAATTAAGAATTAAGAATTAAGAATTAAAAACTATTCACTATTTCGTTAAGACATGGTAGATTGCCCATATTGCCATAGCGCGTAAATAATGACTCGCTCGAAATGTGCCAAGGGCGGTTATCGCTTCAGGAGTGCGGAATTGTAAGCCGTTTTCATAGACTTGGTTAACTACTGTTTGTGCAACCTTAAACCCTTCTTCTTTCATGCCGTTAAGTATCATAAATGCCACGATACCATAATTAATACCAGTCCATACTTCTAAGGGGTGAGTATCGTTTTCTTTGACTGGTTTTCCGTCTGGTTTTAAGCCGTTAGCAATACCGAATTTGCCGTCATGGAATTTGAGGTAACAAGCCTCATAGACTTTATTTAAGCTCGATCGAACGTACTTAGGTTCAACAACATTTGGTAATCCTAAAATTTGAGCGTAAAATTGCCCTGAAAGTTGATCTGCCATAACTACATCCGAACCACTTTCACTATCTAAGCGATAATATTCCCCATTCCATAAAGTTTCATGATAAATTGCCCTTGATTTTTGTAACCAATCTGCAAACAGTTCGATCGAACTTTTAATGCCTTCGGGGAAATCATCGGGTTGTAAATTAGGATTCATGGGGGGATTAGCAATTAAGATTTTACCAATGGCAATACCTGCCTCCAGCGCAACAATCCATAAACCGCCACAGTAGGCACTTATCCCTTGTAATCGCCAATCATCAAAAGTTTGATCTGGCGCACCTGAATTTTCGGGGATTCCATCACCATCTAAGTCAAAACCCTTAACATAATGGAGGGTTTCCACAATACTATCCCAACATTCCCACAAAAAATCTTGATCTTTGCTTCCTGTAAATAGATAATCTCGATAGACTTGCAAAACAAAATCGCAACCTAAATCTTTCCACAAGTTGCAATCTTGATAGCTAGTATAGTTGGTTTTCTCCCAAGGATGTTCATTCGGTGCACCTAAGTCGTGGGGGGTTGCACCTTTTGCCTTTCTAATGGCACTAGCACGGTTATAACCGATAATACGAGGAGTATCGTCTGAGTGAGAAATAGCATGACTAAACGCCTCTAAAATTGACTTATCTAAACGAGGCCATAATTCAATCAAGCCAAATGAACCGTATAACCTTACATCTAAACTTTCATACCATCTATAATCGATACATTCTAGCACACCGAACTGTCCAACAGGATCATTTTCTGTGGCGGCTGTCCATAAACTACCACCATCGGTTAAAAGATATAATTCGTTAAACAACGCCATTTTAAGCCAATCAGGGAGGTTCGATCGAGTTAAGATAGGTTTTTGCCATTCTTCAATACGATTTTGCCACATATCGCTATGTTTTAAAGCAGTGCGTACTATTGCCCAAACATTTTTACCATTTCTGCCGAAAAAGTCCGTATAACGGCGATAATAGTTGATTCCTTCGGCAAATTCAGTGACAGGGAAATCCCAAGCCAAAACAAAGGGAATTTTTTTAGTTTTTCCCGCTTTAATAGTAAATCTGATCGCCATCGCCCCCGCAATTTGCTCCCCCGGCTCGGCAGGTGTCTCATCTTGGTAATCAGGCAATGTTCCATTCATAGCAAAATAATCCCATAACTCACTACCGTCACCCTTGGGATTCCAACGGCTATGATAAAAAACCTCTAAAGTGGGATTCGTCACACTAGCGATGGCAAACTGTCCTTCTCCCTCCTTCGGTTCGTCATTCATGCGTATTCGATCGAACAGACAACCCACCCGAAAATTATCCTGAATCCACTGATTAAGATTACCCGTGCTATCACCCCAACGAGGTTGATATTCATACTCAGGGCTTCCATCATCCCTAACCTTTACCGTAGGACTTTTAATGGCATTAGTAAACCAACCTACACTATTTTGCCAAGAAAACATGATACTTATAGTAATATCTTTGTCAGTGGGATTATGAATACTCCAATCAAACATCGCCACTGGATAACTAGCCTCTTGATAACTTCCCCCCCAAATAGGGGAAAATTGTTCACACACGATATGAGACTTAAATACCCCTTGATAGTCAAACCAACTGCGAGGATACAAAGCCGAATAAGTGCCTTTGCCTTGGGGATACCATGTCCAACTAGATAAACTACCATCTTCGGGAGGAGTTGTACTCATGGCATAAACTTGAGGAGTTTCCCCTTCTACCTGCTCAAACACACTAAACTGACAAGCGGATAAAGCCTTGAAAATATGATTACCGCCGTCAATATGCCACAGGTTAAAATCACCGTTAACGCCTCTACCTATGCAACCGCTACCAAATCCCCCTAATGGCATTCCATGATTTGCACCGTCATCTAAGTTACTCTCATAACGTACAGTATAAGGTTTCTCCCAAATTTTGCCGATTTCACATTGCCAAGCACAAGCAGGAATTTTAGGTAGTTCGATTTTAAGCATTTTCACTCATTGAAAAAAAATATTCGACCTTAATTTTAACCTGAGTTCGATCGCAAACTACCAAGAATCAACGAGAAAATTAACGACAGACTTTTTGAGTAACCCGTGATGATAAACCGAAACCTATGGGAACAGTTAAACTAAATAGTAAATGTCATGTTAAGATATGCTAAGTCAAATTTTATCTGTCATTATTAGTACTTAGTTTTCAACTTTATATATTAACTCATTGATATTTTTAGTTCGATCGAGTCATTTTACCATCTGTATAAGATAAACGATTTTACCTATGACAACAAACACAGAAAATAGTAACTGGAAAATTTCATGGCAGTTGTTAAGTTTAATTTTAGCCGTTAGCTTCGGCGGAATAGGATTTTTAGCAACTACTGTGTTATTGCGTTTACCTAGTAATCCTAGTTGTAATAGTATTTCTCTCTTTTTTAGCTCTGCCACCAATCGTATTTATTGTGCGCAACTACAAGCCGAAAAAAATGATGTGGATAGTCTTTTAAAAGCCATTGCATTGCTAGAAGAATTGTCTCCTAATCATCCCCTACGCAACGAAATTAACCGTTACATCACAGAATGGTCAGCAGATATATTAAAATTAGCAGAAAATGAACTCAATCAAGGTAGATTAGAAGAAGCTATTGCCATCGCTCGTAAAATTCCCTCCACCGTAGAAAATTACAGCATGGTAGAAGAAACCATCGCTCAATGGAATGAAACTTGGGATAAAGCCGAGACAATTATAGAAGAAGTTGAAACAGAATTACGCAATTCTCAATGGAATAAGGCTTTTCTGGTGGCTGTTAAATTGTTGAATATCGATAACGATTATTGGCAAACGACTCGCTATCAAGAAACCGTTAAAACCATTAACTTAGCAAGGGAAGAAAGCAAACAACTTGATGGGGCTTATATTACTTTAAGACGGGGAGGTTTAGACAACTATCTTGAAACCATCGAAATCGCCTCAACTATTCCTCCTTCTAGTTATTCTTATGCGGAAGCTAGTAAATTAATTGAGGAAGCGGAAAATAAAATTACCGATATGGCAATTAGATTTGTGGATAACAATAATTGGAGTGGATTAAGTGATTTAGCCTCCAAAATTCCAGATCAAAGTAAACTTAAAAATCAAGCAAGAGATTGGACAACCTTAGCCAGTGCGGGAAGAAATGCTAATCTTGGTACAGTATCAGGTATGGAGTTAGCTATTGCCGAAGGAGAACAAATCCCTAGTGAGAGTAAACTGTATAATAAAACCAGAGAACTTTTACAAACATGGGCATTACAAAAAGAAGATTTAACCCATTTAGCCAATGCCAGAGATTTAGCCCGAAGTGGCAATATAGGAGATTTAAACGCCGCTATCACCAAAGCTCAATTAGTTAGTAATGATAATCCTTTATATCGAGAAGCCCGTCAAGAAATTCGTCAATGGCAAAGGGAGATTCAAATTCAAGAGGATAAACCGATTTTAGCTCAAGCTAGAGAGTTGGCGTTAGGAAATAACCTACAATCTTGGCAAAATGCTATTAATCAAGCTAGTCAAATTAAGTCCGATCGAGCATTATATAGTGAAGCTAGTGATGCCATTCGAGAATGGACTCGTAATATTGAAAGAGTGGAAGATCGTCCTATTTTAGATCAAGCAATTGCTTTAAGCAATAATAATAATTATCAACAGGCGATTAATGTAGCCAGTCGTATTGGTAGAGGCAGGGCATTATATACCGAATCCCAAAATGAAATCAGAAGATGGCGCCGTGAAATGAATGCTCAGGACGACTTACAAAGAGCCTATCAAACTGCCCAAAATAACGATCCTCAATCCCTTTCTACTGCTATTTCGATCGCGCGGAGAATCCCCTCTACTACCTCTATGGAAAGCCAAAGTCGTCAAGCTGTCAATCGTTGGTCTGAACAATTATTAATGACGGCTCGAAGAACTGCGGGAGACTACTCCTTAAATTCGATCGAACAAGCCATCCGAATAGCGGAGATGATACCTTCAGGTACATCAGCTTACAACTCAGCACGAGAGGAAATCCGTAAATGGCGCAATGAGTTAACTCCTGCTTTTAACTACGAAATACAACCGATCAACAATTAATAAGAGGATAGGCGGACAAGTGGACAGGTGGACAGATGGACAGATGGGATGGGTTGAATATATTAAACCCCTATATTCCTTATTACTTTTGCCTCTTGCCTTCTTGCACTGAGCGTAGTCGAAGTGTTGCCCTTTGCCTCATTACTTATTACTCATTACTTATTACTCATTACTCATTCCTCATTACTCATTACTCATTTTTATGATCGAATCTCAAAGCAACAACTATAGCCTTACTGCCGAAGAAATAGAAACCATTATGACATCCCTACTGCATAAAGAAGGATGTTGGGTGGATTGGGGTAAAGCCTGTCATAAACTGCAACAGGCAAAAGTAGAAAAGCAAGAAATCTTTGAAAAAACTGGATTGCAAACCAGTCAACAAAACCTCGTCATTGTGGCGAGTCAAGTATATGATAGCTTAGTGAAAGGAGAAGCCGAAGAAGACTTATTAACTTATTATCAAGGACCTCGTAGCGATGTATTATATGAGTTTAGAATTTTAAATCACGAAGAAAGACTAGGTGCGGCACGATTAGCCAAAGAAAAACAGTTAGATGTGGATGGTGCGTCATCGGTGGCAAAAGCCATAAAACATTTTTCTCACTTATCTCAACCTCCCACAGGTTTTACCCATCATCCGGGGGATGCGGTAGCTTATCAACATTGGAAAAATGCTCGTCAGAAAAAAACCTTAGCGGATAAAGCTCGTTTAATTGCGGAAGGCTTGAAATTCGCCCATTCTCCTAGTGCTAGACAACTCATTGAGCAGTTACTCACAGAAGCCACTGAAACTTCTCCTCAACAAAATGCTCCTTTATTGCCCATATACCGTTTAGAAAATGATGAGGAGTTACCCTGTATTTTGCCCGTTGTGGGTACATTTCCTTTAACAGTGAAGGATGTTGATAATATCCCTAGTTTCTCATTAACCGATCCTTTTGGGGTGACGACAATTTCTCAGGATACCCAAGTGGTTTGTATTCCTAGTTGGCAAGTTATCTTAAAAGCAAAACATCCCGCCGTTATTTTGTGTCGTAGTGAAGACTTACCTAAAGCCATTAGCACTAAATCGGAAGAGTTGTTAATTGTGGTGGATTTAGCAGTGAAAGAATGGAATCCTAACCATTATTTTATGGTATCTGAGGACGATCGAGCCAAATTTAGATGGTTTGCGTCTATGCCGGATTATCCTATTTTGGGGCAATTATTACTCATTTTAAGACCGAAAAAAATCCTTGATGAAGGGAATTTAACCGAACCTTGGCAAATGGATGATTAATGAGAATTGAGATGATCGAATTTCTATCGCACCACCATCTGTACTAGGTGTTAGTTTATAACTCAGGTTAATGGGGATTCAAACAATGCCAATGAGCGTTAAATAAATCATCTGGTTTTTGATGAATCGATGCAATGGCGGGGGTAGCAGGAAAAGGCCAGATTCGATCGAAAATTAAGTTATCATCTAGTATTGTAAACTGTAATAAATAAACAGAAGGGATAGCATGAATGGATTGTAATAACCCATAACTGAGAGTTTGTAATAAAGGATAAATGTGAGAAGGACATTCGTAAGGTTGTTGATAGGAATTAGGAATGATGCCCTCGCTAATAATTTCTCGATAGATAATGTTATCTCCCGTGAAGATTATTGGTAGCCACAAATTGCCTAACCATAAATTATCCGTGGTAGTTTTGTATCCGAAATGCTGATTAACCCATTTTCTTCTCTTGTCTAAATCCCTACAAGCTGAATAGATATGTTGAGCTGGAAAATTAAACCAATCAGGTAACTTAATCGTTAAAGGGCAATAAATAATATCTTCTTGGGAATTTAATTTATTGAAAGATTTTGACCACAACTGCGCTCCGCCGATAATCTCTACTTCATTATTTTGATTACAACTAATTATACTGTTTCGGAGTGCCATCGCCATTTTTTCCGTTACAGGGGAAGTCGGACTTATTTTTCCTGCGTTTACTTGCGCATTCACAATGATAATAACTTTAGGCATTCTCTGACGGTTGAATTTCTGATCCTATTATCTCAGTTTAAGGAACAAATTGGGAAGGTAAAATAAACATCTTCATCTTGAAAATTATTTCGCCTAAATTACAGTTGTGAGCTTTTTCCTCCTCCTTCTTCAAACATCTGTTAATATATCAGGTGAAGTTATCGAGATTGGAGAATAATGATTCGTAAAATAACTCAATACTGTCTCATCTTTTTAATGAGTTTCCTTTTTTGTGTGGGTTTTAGCCCTCAAGTTTTGGCGACAATCCCTTTTCTTCCTAATTTGGAAAGCCCTACCAGTCAGTTACCAGAAACCCCCTCTTGGGATTTAAACAGAGCCAGAAACTGTGGTAGATTTTTATGTAGTGATGTATTTTTTTATGCTAATCGATCGTGGTATAAAGATTTAATTACCCTCGCCGCCGCTAGAGATAATCGCCCCATACGAGAAGTTGCCATCGAGGTAGAACAACGTGCTAGATTAGTTCAATATATTTTTCGACAGATTTTTGAAAATATTAGTGCTTCCGATGAGTTAGGGAAGCTAACAGAAGTTAAAGATTGGAAATTTTGGCTACTGACTCGTGATAATCCAATTCATCCCCTTACCCCCATTGTGGATGTGGGATTTGAAAATAATCAAAATGTAATTTTTATTGCAGGTAAACCACAGTTAGGATTAACTCAACAAACTATCCTGACGGTTACGGGAGTTGATGCTAGGGCGAATAATACTACGGTGGAAGATTTAGCCCAACAATGGCGAATCAAAGTCAGAGATTCTTTAAGTGAAGCCATTTGGGGTTTAGAAATGGATAGACAACAACCTTTATTACGAACTCAAGTGTCTATTCTAACGGTTTTTATAGCCTTACTATTGATTTATCTTATCCGAATTTTTCAAAAATTTATTTTTAAACAACGAAAAAATATTCTTTTGGAATTGAAAGATTTAGAAAATAGTTTGATTGTGGATGCAGAAGCTATTGTTACTGATAGTTCGATTTCTTATAATGAGAAAAAACCTGATTCTCGGAAAAAGTCGCATCCTCCTATTCAAGAGAATAATGGTTTTCAGAATATTATTTCTAGGGGTATCGATGAAGGTATCAAGTTAATTAATGAGGGGATGTCACTCTCAGTAAAACTGTTGCCTAAAAGTATCAGAAAAAAACAGAATATTCTTCGACAGCGTATTAATTTGATTGAATTGATGATGAATCTTTCTTTTTTGTCTCAAGTTACTATTGTACTGTTTACCATCGGTTCGATCGTCTTTACCTACAGAGAAACTCGTTTTTTATTCAATCTTTTCTTTCTCCAAGCGTTATTATTCCCCATTATCTGGATGTTGATGGCGTTTTTGGATAAGTTTGTGGATTTTTGGATTGATTATGCCTTGAATGAATGGGCGAAGGAAAAACAAGAGTTACACCCAGAGTCTAATCGCCCGACATTACGGATTAATACTTATTCTCCCGCTCTTCGAGGCGCCACTACTGTTTTATTTACTATGTTAGGTATCTTTATCTATTTATCTTTTATCGGTATTAATGCCAGTGTGTTAACTGGTGCTGGTGCTATCGCAGTAGTGTTTGCATTTTTATCTCGTAATTTAGTCGAAGATATGCTTAATGGTATCTTAATTTTCGCTACCGATCGATATGCCGTGGGGGATGTTGTTAATGTCAATGGCTTAGGAGGTTTAGTGGAAAAAATGAACCTTTATACTACTTCTTTGCGAGACTTAGATGGTAACTTAACAGTGATTCCTAATGGTAAAATTAACACGGTAATTAATATGACTAAAGATTGGTCAAGGGTTAACTTTACTGTGGAGGTAAGTTGGGATACTGACTTAAAAACTGTCATCACCATTTTAAAAAATATCGGAGAGGCAATGTATGATGAGCCTCAATGGCAAGAAAAAATGTTGTCTTCTGCGGAAGTTTTAGGGCTCGATCGAATTAACTATGAGGGTATAATGATTAGAGTATTGATTAAAACCAAACCGATACAACAATGGGATGTCGGGAGAGAATATCGTTGGCGAGTGAAAGAAGCCTTTGATTTAGCAGGTATTAAAATTGGTGTACCTCAAACAGAAGTATTGCATCGACCTTCAGAAAGTACCACTTTGCCCTCACTTTATAGTTAGGGTGTGAGGCTTCTTGTGTAAAAGCTAAAATTACAAAAAGATAATTCGATCGCGCCCTTGATTTTTGGCTTCGTATAAAGCCTTGTCTGCATTAGCCACTAAATCATTAGCAGTGGTATTTTTATCAGGTATTAAACAAGATACCCCCATACTTAAAGTAACGTATTCGCTAACTTTAGAGGTTGCGTGGGGCATTTCAAAGGAAGAAATAGTACTTTGAATTAAATCCGCTATCACTAACCCTACTTCAAGGGTGGTATTGGGTAAAATAACGGCAAATTCCTCCCCCCCGTAACGGGCTACTAAATCTGTAGGGCGTTTAGTAATCATGGCGATACCTTGAGCCACTCGATAAATACACTCGTCTCCTTGTTGATGTCCATAATGATCATTGTAAAGTTTAAAATAGTCAATATCAATCATCAATAAAGTTAGGGGGTGTTGCTTTTGTAGATGTTTTTCCCACTCTGACTTTAAATAGTTATTGAAACAACGCCGATTCGCCACTTGGGTTAACCCGTCTAAGTTAGCAATTAATTGTAATTGACGATTACCCTCTTGTAGTTGAATCTCAAATTTTTTCGTCACCGTAATATCTCTCACCGTGAGAGAAAATCCATCTTCTAATTTTACTGCTACAAATTGATACCAGCAGTTGTCATCTCCTTGAGAATAGTACAAATCTTGCTCTAATGATTCCCCAGTTTCTACCACTGCCACAAAATCTTCAAACAAGTCGGCATTAATTTGAGCAATCAAATTTTTAAATCCTAACTTGCCAATAATATCACTTTGACGGCGATTAAATAGTTTGGCAAAAATGGGGTTTACCACTAAACAACGAAAATCTTTTATCTTTTGGGTTTTGGCATATCTGACGGCACGAAACGCTGCGATCGCATCCTTGGAACTATTAAGAACACTTAAAATTAATGCCCTAGAATTTTGTAAAATATCCTCAATTTTTTTGCGTTTTTTTATTTCTTTTTCTAGGAAAAATTTTTGTCTTTGAATAGTTAATTGTAGCTCTATTTTTTTGATCACTTCTTGCAGATGGAACGGTCTAGTTATATAATCAATAACACCACATTCAAAGGCTTTAACTTTATCAAAATTATGATTTAAGTTAACAATAACAAGAATAGGTATATTGATTAAATGCTGACGATTTTGGATAAATTTACAAATATCATAATAATTTATTTCGGGAGTATCAATATTAAAAAGAATAACATCAGGTGGTTTTGCTTTGAGAGTTTTTCTTGTCATTTTGACACTGGTGACACTATTGACGTTATAGCCTAACAGCAGTAATTCACTAAATAGTCGCAAATTGTCTGATAAATCATCAATTAACAGAATATTACCCTTATTATTAGTTTCATCCATAAACAGAAGATTTTAGCTATTAGGTAGTATATAAAAGAATTTCTCAAAAATCCATCAATTATTTCTGATAATTTATCAATTAAAGTTAAGTTTTCAATGATCCCTTATTTTTAATCATAAATTCGATCGAACTGCTCTATTTCGTGTTCAAAATACATTGATAATTTTTATTCTATCATAGCTTATTCCTGAGTTAACAAATCTTAAATTATTGATTCGGAAGTAAGAAGGAAAAAATACAAATTAAGCTATCAATTCTTAATTCTCAATTCTGGATGATTCTTCCTTTTTCGATATGAATAATTTGAGCTTCTTCTAACAATTTATCATCAAAATAATTAAGGTGAGTCGTGGTAATAAAAGTTTGAAAACGATTACCTAAAGAGTCTAATAACTGCTGTTGTCGTTTCAAATCTAATTCTGCCATTACATCATCTAATAATAACAAAGGCGGTTCACCTATGACCTCCTCAATTAGTTGCAATTCTGCTAACTTGAGAGCTAATACTAATGTTCGCTGTTGCCCTTGTGAGCCATAATTTCTAGCGGTAGAGTCGTTGATAAGAAAATCAATCTCGTCTCGATGAGGTCCTACTAAAGTAGTGCCGATCGAAATTTCTCCATTACGTTTTGCTTCGATTTGGAGTTTAATATTGTGATGTATTTCGTCAATATCGTCTTTTTTATAGGTAATATTAGGGAGATAAATAATTTCTAATTTTTCTGTTTTATCACTAATTTGGGTATGCCAAAACTTAGCAAAAGGCTCTAATTTTTCTAAAACTCTCCGCCTTCTTCTCATAACTCGACAGGCATTTTCGATTAATTTATCATCCCATAATTTTAATTCTAATTCTTGAAAAGATGATAATTCATTATAATGATTAATGCCTAATTTTTTAAAGTTTTTTAATAGTGCATTTCTTTGTTTTAATACTAAATTATATTGTTTAATGATATAACAATATACTGGTTCTAATTGTACTAAAAGATTATCAACCCAAGTTCTTCTATATTCTGGTGAGCCTCTAACTAAATCTATATCTAAACTGGAAAAAAGAACAGTATTAACTACTCCTAAAAAGTCTAAATTTTTACTCACTTTTTCCTGATTAACCGTTAATTCTCTTTTACCTTTTAAGGGTAATAAAATCCCTAAGTTATAATCACTAAATTTTCTACTAATATCAGCGATAATTTTACTATAAATTCGCTCTTTATAAACTAAGTCTTGATCTCTACTGGTACGATGACTTTTTAAACTCGATAATAGTTCGATCGATTCTAACAAATTTGATTTTCCTTGGGCATTATCTCCCAATATAATAATTTTATTACTATGAAAAATAATTTCTTCTTCGATGTAATTACGAAAATAACTTAACTTAATTTTCTTTAAAAACATTATCAATTTTTGACATTAACTATTAAGGAATGAAGATTAAATAAAATAGACAAGTTTGATGTTAGAGATTGCTTCGTAACCTCGCAATGACAGAATAACTTTATTATTAAATCATTCTGAAGAATTAAAAATTGAGCTTGAATTGAACCTATAAACGAGCAATTTTAGCTTGATATTCTTCTTTAGTAATAATACCATGATCCAAAGCCTCTTTTAATTTAGCTACCTTATTTTTATTTCTTTCTAAACGTCTTTCTTGTAAAATTTTTGCCCTAGTATTCGCTTCTAAATCTTGAAGTTTTTGTTCGTATTCATATTGATCTAAAATACCTTGAGAAAAAGCATCTTGCAATTTTTTTAACTTTTCTTCAATGACAAAATTAACCTCATAATCATCAATTTTTTTCTCTAAAATACTTTTTTTTCTTAAAAATTCACTTTCAGTCAAAATTTCATCGGTAAAAGCAATTTCTAATTGATTAATTTCTCTTTCTAAATCTTCAATAATCTTTTTTTGATCAGAATTTTTAACCACATTAATAGGGCAAGAAACAGGATTATTTTCTACGTTAACACTAGGAGGGTTAATGTTTGACATATCTGGTTTAACCCTAAGATAATTTAAGTCATTTTCTACATAAGAAATTAACTCATTTTCTAAAACTAATCCCCAACCTGCATTAGCAATACCCGTCCAAATAGTTAATCCACCAGTAAATATACCAGCAAAACCTGCCCCTGCAATATTTTGCATCCATCTTCCTCGACTGGTTTGAATGATTAATTCTTTTTGATTACTAAATTGTTCTTGAGAGGTATAAATTTGAATTTTAAAAGCTAAATTAGTACCTAAAAATGTTCTAAGTGCGCCTGTTTTTCTAGCTTGAATTAAATAAATATCTTGTTTTTGTATTCCTTCTACCTCGTATTGTTTTTCTTTAAACCAAAGAATAATTGCTTTATATATTCTTTCTAAATCTTGACTACTGCGATATACAAAATAGTTTTTTGACATAATTTTAATCTTGAACAATAAATAATGATTATGTTTATTATAATTGTTTAATTTCAATTTATTCAACACTTCTATATTGTGATTCCCCCTCAATAACCAAGAAAAAGGAAATTGGTAACTTTGGTAACTTTGGTACGAAGCATTAGACATCTTTCATAATTGAAAAAGCAATCAATCTTAATCAGTTATAGCTTTCTCTTATACTAATTTATTATAACTACTATAAAAGAGGCTCATTATTTTCCCAAAAGTTCATTTGACTTGGATTAATTAATGTCCCTTTATTCTTCCATTTTTTAGTCTAATTAATTACTAAATCTTTTTCATGTAATAGTTAATGAACTGTTGTTTCTAGCTCTTGTTTATTTTCAAGTTTTTATAAAAATTAATTAATTAATAGAACCACAAATAATTGATTTTGTCAAGTTTTATGCTAGTATATATTTCAAGTCAAAAATTCATTTATCCCATAGCGAGTTATAAATTAACTCCTCAAACTTCACTTGATTACTCATTACTCTTAATGCTATATCTTGCCCAAGTTACTAAAAATATAATGTCAGGAAAGTTAGAATTACACTTACTTGCCGTAGAAGAGTCTAAATTGCAATGGACATTTTGTTATGAAAAATTTATTTCTTTGAGGGATGATCAAATCTTTGCAGAAGGACTATTATTATTGGTAGAATTGGACGATCGAGAACAAATAATTAGATGTAGAGATGCAAAAGATTGGGTACTTAAAATATTGAGAGAGTATTTAGTAGAAGGACATTACAACGCTAATATTAACATTTCTGAAGAAGAATTACGAATTGAAAAATGGCGACAGGAATTAACCTCTCAAAGTCAAGATTTAACCAGAATCAGACTCGAAATCGAAACTCGCCGTGAAGAGTTACAGGAGTTAGAACAAAAATTACATATCGAAAAACTCAAATTAACATCCCATGAAGAGTAATTAGGGGTTGCCTCATAGTATTCTGATGAGGGGAGGTAATAGGTAAATATATAATTAATTTTGCCTACTCACTTAAAGTAATGACAAAAAAAGGTTTTGAAGCGTTACAAAACCAAGGTATTATGAATAAAAGATATAAATTAAGAATGTTATTTTCAGTATTAAAATATTGAAAAATAAACGATTCTAAAACGGAGAGGGAGGGATTCGAACCCTCGTTGAAGTTACCCCCAAACAGCATTTCCAGTGCTGCGCCTTCAACCGCTCGGCCACCTCTCCAGAGAATGACACAGTTACTTATTATATCTAAGTTTATTTTTTTTGTCAATGTTTATCCCGTAAGACTATAATGTTCAAGGGGGATTACCTCCCCATGATAATTAAGCCTAATTAACTCGTTCAATATTATTTTGGGGTGTTTGTCCATTGTTACCGTTAAAGGATTGAAATAAGGCGAATCCTGCCATCGAAATTGCCACTAATCCTCCGACAATACCCGCAATTTTTAACTTATTATTGGTTGGCTCTGGTTCGATCGAATCTTCGCTAGGATCTTCAGAGTGAGCAAAACGATTAAAGAGGAAATCTAAAGCATAGTTGCGTAATTCGTAGTAACGGGGATCTTCGGTGATTTGAGCGCGGTTACGAGGACGAGAAAAGGGTATTTCTAATACTTCCCCTATTTTAGCAGAAGGACCGTTAGTCATCATTACCAGTCGATCGGCTAAAAATAGAGCTTCGTCTATGTCATGGGTAATCATCATTACTGTTAATCTATGATTTCGCCAAATTTCCAGCAATTCTTCTTGTAATTCCTCTTTAGTGATAGCATCCAATGCACCAAAAGGTTCATCTAAAATCAAGACTTCAGGGCGAATGGCTAAGGCACGAGCAATGGCAACTCTTTGTTTCATTCCTCCAGAAATTTGATTTGGTTTTTTCTTGGAGGCTTCGGTTAAACCTACCATGGCTAAATGTTCATCCACAATGGTAATTTTTTCCTGTTTATTTTTGTCGGGAAAAACGGAGTTAACCGCTAAATAGACGTTTTCCCATACATTTTTCCAAGGTAACAAACAGTAGTTTTGAAATACCATCATTCGATCGGGTCCCGGTTCTGCGATAATCTTATCTTTAAGTTTTACTGTGCCAGTAGTGGGTTGATTAAATCCCGAAATCATATTTAAAAGAGTTGATTTACCACAGCCTGAGTGTCCAATAACACAAACAAATTCACCCTCTTTAACGTTGAGGTTAACTCCGTCTAAAACGGTATAGTCACCGCTAGGGGTAGGATAAACTTTTGATACATCTTGAATAGTTAAAAAATCTGCTTTTTCTAAGGTTGCGGTAGTATTTTCAGTATTCATTAAACTTTGCATAATAACTATGAGGTGTTGAGTGTTGGGTTTTAGGTTTAGCAAATGATCAACCAAATGTCATTGCGAGGCACGAAGCAATCTCCGAAATAATGTAAGTTGTTTTGTATATTGAGCATATATAATATTCGGCGTTAATCAATAACCCACCGTGTAATAAATTACATTGAACTCAATATCTTTGAAGGAGAATAACATTGTTCATTGTTCATTATTAATTATTCATTGCTAGGTTATCAATTAAGATTTCTGATACTTGATAATCACGGCGAATGGTAAATCTTTCTAGGTAGCCAATGGGATCGTCTGGATTAAACACCATTTTGTCAAACAGTTGTAAATTATGACGATCGGGTTCAGCATCCGATAGTTCTAGTTGACGACAAGCCTCCCCGAATAAGTCTGGACGGCGCACTCTTTCGATAATTTCTACCCAGTTACGAGGAAAGGGTATATAACCCCATCGAGCTAATTGTGTTAAAATCCATAACGCCTCCACCCTTGAAGGATAGTTTGCATTATCCACAGAGAATTGATTAAACCTTAGTAATAACTCGGTTTTTGTACCGAAATTATAAGGATCAACAAAACCGGGACGGATATACTCAGAAGACATATTCAAATACTGCTCTTTTGCTAATAACTCGACTATTTCTTCTCGGTTACGTCTATCGTCACAATATTCACAAGCCTCAATCAAAGCCTTAACTAGAGCAATATGAGTTTCGGGGTGTTTTTCTACCCATTCTTCTTTAACTCCTAATACTTTTTCGGGATGTCCTGCCCAAATATCTAAGTCTGTAGCAATGACATAACCTAAATCTTGTAGGATCGATCGAGTATTCCAGGGTTCACCCACACAGTAACCGTCAATGTTACCTGCTTTGAGATTAGACACCATTTGAGCAGGAGGAATTACTGTTAAACTGACATCTCGATCGGGATCAATTCCCCCTGAAGCCAACCAGTAACGTAGTAATAAATTGTGCATAGAGGCTGGATGTACCACCCCAAAGGTATGGACTTTATCAGGACTTTGTGCAAGGGCTTGTTTCAATTCCTCAAGGTTTGTCACTCCCATTTCTTGAAACTGTTTTGCTAGGGTGATAGCGTTACCGTTACGACTGAGTACCATGGAGGTAATCATGGGAATAGAAGGTTTACCCCCTGCTCCTAAAGTCATACTCAAAGGCATTCCTGCCACCATTTGTGCCCCATCTAAACGCCCTTCGGCAATACCCCTTGCTAACTCCTGCCACGAAGGTTCACGGACTAAGTTCACCTGTTCTAGTCCATGTTTAGCGAAAAATCCTTTTTCTTTAGCTACCACTAAGGGGGCGCAGTCGGTTAAGGGGATAAAACCAAGATCGAGGTTAATTTTTTCTAAGCCGTTACCTGCAATAACTTCTTTCTGAGGGATAACTGTTCCCACTTTTTTCGATCGTTTTTGTTGGTTGAGGAAGTAAACGATTTCGTTACGCAGAGCGTAGTAACTAGGGTGATTGACCACTTCTAACCGTTGTCGTGGACGGGGGATCGGTACTTCTAATATTTGCCCAATATGAGCCTCTGGACCTGTGGTTAACATCACGACTCGATCGGACAGTAACAAGGCTTCATCCACATCGTGTGTCACCATGATACAAGTAACGTGGTTTTCTTGGACAATGCGCATCAAACTTTCTTGTAAATTTCCCCTAGTGAGGGCATCCAAAGCTCCAAAAGGTTCATCTAAAAGGAGTACTTTCGGTTTTGTCGCTAAAGCACGGGCAATGGCAACCCGTTGTTTCATCCCCCCTGACAGTTGCCCTGGTTTTTTATTGGCGGCGTGTTTTAAGCCTACGATCGAGATATTTTCTTCGACAATGGCTTTTCTTTGGGCTACGGGATAATGATTCATTACCCGATTCACTGCTAAAGCAATATTTTGACGTACCGTTAACCAAGGTAACAAAGAATAATTTTGAAATACTACCATTCGATCGGGACCCGGTTCAGTAATTTCCCTTCCCTCCAGAATAACTCCCCCATGGGTAGCATTAGATAAACCTGCCACCATATTAAGCAGAGTGGACTTACCACAACCAGAATGTCCAATTAAAGAGATAAATTCCCCTTTTTGGATTTTTAAATTAATGTTGCGTAAAGCGATATATTCTCCTCCATTTGCCAGAGGAAATATTTTATCAACGTGATCAATTTCAATAAAATTTTGCATTATTTTAAAATAATTAGGAATTAGGAATTAAGAGTTAAGAGTTAGCAATAAAAATCAATAATTATTCATTGTTAATTGTTCATTATTAATTGTTCATTTTTAACTATTTCTGTTCTGAGGGAACGACTAAAGTTGCAATAAAACTAACTAATCTATCTAACAATAAACCGACTAAACCAACATAAATTAAAGCAAGAATAATTTGACTCATTTGTGAACTGTTATAAGCATCCCAAATAAAGAAGCCAATACCTACACCACCTACTAACATTTCTGCCGCAATAATCGCTAACCAAGATAAACCAATACCGATTTTTAAACCAGTGAAAATATAAGGAACTGTGGAGGGAAATAAGATGTTGAAAAAGTACTCAATTTTAGATAATTTAAGCACTCTGGAAACGTTGTTATAATCTTGAGGAATTTGTTGCACTCCCACAGTGGTATTGATGATAATAGGCCAGATTGCGGTGATAAAAATAACAAAAATTGCGGAGGGATCAGCTTGTCTTAAAGCCGCTAAGGATATGGGCAACCATGCTAAAGGCGGAATGGTTCTTAATACCTGAAAAATAGGGTCTAATGCTTGATAAACTAGGCGATTTGCACCGATTAAAATACCTAATGCAATACCCACGATCGAGGCTAAAGAAAAGCCAATAGCGACTCTTTGTAAACTAGCTAATAATTGCCAAAATAAGCCAACATCTGTACCTCCATTATGAAAAAAGGGATTAATAATATAAGGATCCCATGTTTCTTTAATTACGGTAATAGGAGAAGGTAAATTTGGTTTTTCTCCTGAACATAAAATTTGCCAAATTGCTAATAATATGAATAAAGCAACGAGGGGAGCAATAATTTGTCGGGCGTTTTGAGAATAAAAAATATTACTTAAAATATTGGCACTTTTTGAAGATTTTTGAGTTCTTGAGATCATGATTTTAATTTATAATAAATAGTCGATCGTTAATAATTAATAAATGAAAAAAATTCATTAATTTAGCATTATCATTGAGCCTTAATTGTTAATTGTTAATTGTTAATTGTTAATTATTTTAAGTTTTTTTGATTTTTAATCCATCTAAATAGGCTTGAGGATTTTCAGGATCAAATGTCACACCATCAAAGAAAGTTTCCACACCACGAGAAGTACTGGTGGGAATTTCCGCATCAGGTACGCCAATGGCTTTCGCCGCCTCTTTCCACAAATCTTCACGATTTACTTGATCCACCAGTGCTTTTGTATCGGTATCCGCAGGAATATAGCCCCAACGAATATCCTCCGTTAAAAACCATAAATCATGACTCTTGAAAGGATAGGAAGCGTTATCTCTCCAGAATTTCATGGCATAGGGGAAGTTTTGCTCTACTCTACCATTACCAAAGTCGATATTACCTTTCGATCGTTCCACAATATCCTCCACGGGAACTTTAAACCATTTATCTTGAGAAACAATTTGACACATTTCTTCCACATTATTAGGATCATCACACCATCTTTGAGCTTCTAAAACCGCCATTAATAAGGCTTTGGCCGCTTTGGGATTTGCGTCCACCCAATCCTTGCGTAAGGTAAACGCTTTTTCAGGATGATCATTCCATAATTCACCAGTAACTAAGGCACTATAACCAATATCTTGGTTAATTAATTGAGCATTCCAAGGTTCACCCACACAAAAAGCCTCCATGTTACCTACCTTCATATTCGCTACCATTTGAGGAGGAGGTACGGGAATAACAGAAACATCGGTATCGGGATTAATACCTCCTGCCGCCAACCAATAACGCATCCATAAATCATGAGTACCACCGGGGAAGGTAATGGCAAATTTAGAATCCTTATTTATTTTGTCTTTGATAACAGAACTATCAAGTCCTACATTTGCCTCTTTATAGGCATTACCGATCGAAATAGCTTGTCCATTGGTGTTTAATCTTGCCAAAAGATACATAGGTACTGGTTGATTACTTTTGGTAATTGTACCCAATGTCATTAAATAAGGCATAGGGGTAAGAATATGAGCTCCATCAATACCACCACCAGCCGAACCTAATTCGATATTATCTCTAGTAACAGGCCAAGATGCTTGTTTTAATACTTCTACCCCAGTCATGCCATATTTATCAAAAAATCCTTTTTCTTTAGCAATAATTAGGGGGGCAGAATCCGTTAAAGCGATAAAACCTAACTTGGCGGAGGTAACTTCTGGGGCATCACCACTAACGGGAGTGGTAACAGGGGTTTCAGTGGTGGGTTGTTCGTTGCCTCCAGTGGTGCAACCATGTAAAATAGCACTACCTAAAGCGGTAACTCCTGCGGTGAGAATGAATTTTCTTCTGGATACTTGGGACATAGATTAACGGATGTTCCTAATTTATTTTAATATTTGTTAAGTTTGATGTACATATTTAAAAGGTTTACTATGGTTCAATTTGTATTTTTCGTCACAAAATTTTAAAAATTTGTAAAAAACACATTATTTCTATGCTTTTTGTGCATCAAAACTCCCACAATCTTTTGAAATTATCCATTTACAAGAAAAATCAAGGTTTTGATATTCTTTCGCTGTCGCACTTGATTGACATAATTTAGTTATGATTGCCTAAGTTCTGATCTTGTCCGTTAAACAATGAAATTATTATCTTCACCTTGAGATGCTTGACGACTACGAGCATCATAATATAAATCCGCTAAAGTAATACTAAAAATAGCCTCTTTAAACTTTTTATTTAAACGACTCCATAAAGTCATTGTCACCCAATCTTCTGCCGAATCTTGATTTAAACTATTGGGTGATAGGGGATCAATTTTGTCTCCCACTGCGATTAAAATATCCCCTAAAGAAATTTCTTCTGGAGGTAAAGCTAGTATATAACCTCCCTGCATTCCTCGTATAGACTTGATTAAACCTGCATGGCGAATCTTAATTAAGATTTTCTCTAAATACGGCGCAGGTAAATTTTGGCGAGTAGCGATCGAATTTACGGATATAGCTCGATCGACCCCTTGCAAACTCATATCTAGTAAGGCTTTTACAGCATAATAACCTTTTTTGGTCAACTTCATTTAGTTAACTTCAAGATGCAATACATAATGACCTAAATTAAGATGATTACTCCACAACTCGTACTCAATGCGTAAAGATTCAGGAGTAGAAGTTCCCTTAAAAGTGAGATTGCGAGTAAAATTGCGAAGGTAGATACTATCTTTTGCTTGATTACTCTCTCCATTTTCATTCAACCAATAACGGCTTTTACCATAGATACCCCTTTCCCAATAATGACGATAATTGACACCATTTTTGTTTTGTTGCGTCATAATTACCCGAAAAGGAGATATTTCCAACCAAATTAAATTTTTGCCGTTTTCTTCTTCGTTTTCCTTGGGGAAATAAAAATTAGTATCGTCAGTAATTTTACTAAACTCGACATTATTTAAGACTAAATGAAATCTATTATTTTCCCTTTGATATAATGTAGCGATGGCTTCTAAATGCACAAGAATCTCTAAATTAGTAGAAAGATAAGAAAGGGATATGGAACGATGATCCGTTAACATGGTACAACCTCTAAACTTGCTATATTCAGCATAGATCGAAAATGCCCATATTGATAACCTTGTTTAAAAAAAATTTGTGAACCCCTTGCTTTTTTTTTTCTCCTTCGCTATAATAATTTAATGTGAGCAATCCTCGATAGCTCAGTGGTAGAGCGGTCGGCTGTTAACCGATTGGTCGTAGGTTCGAATCCTACTCGGGGAGTTTAAAATAGTAATTTTTACTGAATAAAAAAATAACTGACTAGGTTTTGATAAGCTCAATTTCTTAGTCAGTATTTTTTTAGCGTAGTCGAAGTATGAATCACGGTCTGGATTTATTGCATAAAATCATATTATCATGTTAACATAAATTACATTAAAAAGAATTTGTCCTAAATGCTTAAAGTTGTCAAAGTGAGAATTTATCCAGATACATCTCAAAAAGTGCTTCTAGCTAAGGCTTTTGGCTCTTGCAGATGGGTGTGGAATCATTTTCTTAATTTGATCAATGAAACTTACAAAGCCACAGGTAAAGGATTATCTAGTTATGATGTCAAAAAGTTACTTCCTCAATTAAAGAAACAGGAAGACACTGCTTGGTTATCAGAAACTTATTCTCAATGTTTACAACAAGTTTGTTTGAATTTGGGTGTCGCTTTCAATAATTTCTTTGAGAAAAGAGCAAAATATCCTAATTTTAAATGTAAGCATGGTAAGCAATCTTTACAATATCCTGCAAATGTTAAGGTAGAAAATGACTGTTTAAATGTTCCTAAAATTGGTTTAATTTATACAAAATTTCATCGTATTATTGAGGGAACAATTAAGACTGTTACTATTACTAAAAACTGCTGTAATCAATACTATGCTTCTATCTTAGTGGATGATGGTAAAGATAAACCAGAAGTAAACTCTGAAGGTAAAGCTATAGGGATTGATTTGGGTTTAACTCATTTTGCAATTACAAGTGATGGTAGTAAATTTGATAACCCAAAAATACTTAAAAAGCATGAAGCTAATTTAAAGAGAAAACAGCAACAGTTATCTAGGAAACAAAAAGGTTCAAATAACCGAAATAAGTCAAGATTAAAAGTTGCTAGAGTTCATAAAAAAATCACTAATTGTCGTGAGGATTTTCTGCACAAACTATCTCGTAGGATAGTAAACGAAAACCAAGTGATTGCAGTAGAGAATCTGAATGTTAAAGGTATGATGCAAAATTATTGTCTTTCTAAAGCTATACAACAAGTAGGTTGGGGACAATTCTGCACTATGCTTAAATATAAGGCTGAACAGGAAGGAAAAGTTTACATTGAAGTGAACAGATTTTTCCCAAGTTCAAAAACTTGTCATGTATGCTTAAACAAAATAGGTAGCTTACCACTAGATGTAAGATATTGGACTTGTTTAAAATGCGGTACAAAACATGACAGAGACATAAATGCGGCAATTAATATCCGAGATGAAGGACTACGAATGTTACAGACCTCTGGAACGGGGGATAAAGCCTATCGTCAAACTGTAAGTCATAGTAATAGAGGACGTAAGAAATCTACTACTATGCTAGTTTCTGGGTAGGAAGCCTACACCATAATCTTTGATTTGGTGTACGGTAGTTCACATGTTTTCTATACCGCAGGTTAAAGGACAAGAAGCATAAATGGAATTTTGATTAATTTTATCTTTATCAGTTTCATGTAACCAGCCTAACCACTGTACTTCATCAGGGCGAATACCTTTGATGCTTAACAACAAAGAAGAAATTAAGATGATAACCGTTGTTATTCCTAAAAATCCTCCTGATACCAGTACGATCGCACTAGCAGGTAAAATCGACTGTAAGACGATAGCGGCTAAGACTCCCACCGTCATCAAAATGACTACTAAGGGAAAACCTACCACCAAAAAGCACACTGTTAAAGTCAATGTCCAGATGAGAAAACTTTTTGTCATAGATAATAGATAACTATTTCCCCAACCGCTTCTGTTAGATACTTGCATTGCTTTTGATACTCCCTAAAGATTTTGACGACAATAAACGAGTTTAAAATTTTTATAAACTCTCCGTAGAAATAACTATTTAGTTTATTTCCTTATAGACAGTATAAGAAAGATAAAACGGAAATGAGGGTTTTTGTAATGATTCTTTACATTCGATCGATGATTTTTGTGGTAATTTTCGGACTCTAAGGCTTATTATGCTTGATCCCCAGTTCATTTCTGAGGAGTTCAGAAAAATTTGTTACATTTCTTCATATTAATCTTTTTTTTCTCATTTTTAGTTAGTTGACATTTAAGTTTACTGATTGAGAGAGGGAAAAGGGAAAAGGAATTTTTAAGAATTAAGAAAAAATGCAACTTAAATGCGTTTGAGCTTCCTCATCTTTATCGGCAACCTATAATGTGATGTAATAGATAATGATAAATGCACGAAAAGTGTGTTGATTTTATATTTAATCTATGAATTGGCAAATATTATTTCATGATGATTTTTTACCAGAATTTAATCAGTTTAATCAAGAAGTACAAGATGAACTGTTAGCTATTGCCAATCGCTTAAAAGAAAAAAGACCACAATTAAAAAGACCATTTGTCGATACATTGAAAGGCTCAAAATACAAAAACATGAAGGAAATAAGGTTTAATACTGATGATGGTGTTTGGCGAGTAGCTTTTGCTTTCGATCCTCAAAGAAATGCTATTTTATTAGTAGGTGGGGATAAATCAGGTATTAGCCAAAAACTATTTTATAAAACATTGATTAAAAAAGCTGATTCTCGCTATCAACAATATTTGAATAAACTTTAGTTATAAAAAACAATGGCTATAACATTAGAAGAAATAATGGCAAAAATGCCAGAAGAACGTCAAAAAAAAATCTTAGCAAGGGCTGAAGAATTAAAAAAAGAAGAAGGAGATTTTCGAGCAACAGAAGTTTTATTGATAAAAAAACCACGTCAAAAATTTCCAAAAGCAAAAAAATTAATCAAAAAATAACAATATAGGTTACTTGTTAAAATGAATCTATCAAGCTCAATAATTCTTGTACCCTATCTCGATCGAATTCTGGCTAGAAATAAATTTATGGCTCTTCATAACATAATTGATATTATCATAGATAATGAGAAAATATTACTTAAACAATAATAATAAATCAAAAAATGTTACATCCATCAATATTATCTCCAATCATTAGCCTGATTCAGAATTTTATTATAGGAATTATCAAGTTATTATCAGAAGTATTAATTTCTGCTGTTCTTTGGAAATTCGTTCAATCTCGAATCACCAAAATTCCTCGCTATATTAGACTATTACTTTATATCTATACAAGTGAAAAGCCAGAGTCAAAAGTCCATCAACAAATTACAATTACTTTACTAATACTGAGTACAATTTTATCTTCCATTGCGGGGAATTTTTTAATCATCGGTATTCCTATAATTCGTGAGATCACAGTAGCGGTATCACTATTAGTAACATTGAGTATAATATTAGCGACTATGGAAATAATCATTCGACAGTGTGGAGATGACTATTTCAAAAGTGTTAAAGATATTAATATTAAGGAAGATATACAAGAGATAGAAAAACTTTTGGGAGCTGCTTGGAATAAATTAATAGAGCAACTAGAAACACTATATACAATTTTATTACCAACGATCGAAAAAGAGTTTAAATCAATCTCAGAAGAAATTGAAAGCTATTTTAAACCTAACTTACAGGACTTATACATTTATATAAACACTACACAAGGAACAGAAATAGTATTCAGTAAATCCAGTCTCAAAAAAATTGGTAATAGTTTAGAAGCGTGGCAAAAAAGTCTCCGATCTGTCCTACAAGGAAGTGTTGCTGGTAGTGCAGTAGGCTTAGGTGTATCTTCGGTGGCAAGTTCAATATTTGTACCATCAACTATATGGACTTCATTAGCTTCGATTTTAGGCATTCACACAGGGGTTGCTGTGTCAGCTTCTGCTTTCACGATGTTAACAGTCGGTTTACCCGTTACTTTAGCCGTCACCACAGCAGGAGGTGCGATGTATTGGAGTTTTAAAAATATGAGTAATAATGAAAAAAACAGAGAAAGTCAATTTTTCGCTAATTCAATTATTGCTACAATTCCTATGGGGTATGCTGATGGATATTTTTGTGAAAAGGAAAAAGATGTCATTGATCAATTAACTAACAATAACCGAATTATACAAGAAGACCATGATCGTATTTATAAAGCCATAGAAACAAACAAATATAAATCTTTTAACCAAGTTTGTAAGGATAACTTATTCCTAAAAACAGGAGATTCTAATGCAGAAATACAACATACATTATTACTATACCAAGCATGGGAATTAGCTAAAGTTGACGGAATAATACATCCAAAAGAAATTGAGTTATTTGAACGAATGGCTGGTATTTTAAAAATTAAACCAGAAGTGGCTCGTAATATTCAAGGTATGTTAACACCAGAATTTACGATAAAGAAAAGAAGATATGATACTCCTTTCAATCTTAATAAGGATTATATTCCTTTAATATCTCTGATGGATGATTTTATCTATTCTTGAGCTACATATTATAAAACGAAGTCCAAAATATGGGATGAAAGGAAAAGGGAATAGTTAATTTGTTTCGTTACAATAACAATTCTTTTTTGACGGTTTCATTGGCACGAAAACCTACTAAAATAGCTTGATTATTTTTGACAAATAAAGGTCTTTTTAAGAGCATAGCATCCTTAGCGAAGGCTTCGACCCATTGTTCATCTGTCCATGTCTTTTTTTCTTCCCCCAATGCACGATAAGATAACCCCGAAGTGTTGCGCATGGATTTGACTCCTAATGATTGTACCCAAAGTTCGATCGAATCTTGAGTAGGGGGATTTTCTTTCGTATTAATAAACTGATAATTTACCTTGTTATCTTCTAACCATTGAATCGCTTTTTTGCAAGTGCCACAGTTAGGAATGCCATATACCAATAAAGTCATTTTTGTTTCTGTCAGATATAATATATTTAGTTTTAATTATAATCGATAAGATTCTTTTTATTATGCAATATTTACTTGGGGGATAAACTATGAAAATTAATGCAAAAAAAATTGTTATTGTTAGTGTAATTTTAGCTTCTTTAATCGGGTTAAGTTTACATTTTAAAACCACTGCCCAATCGATTAATAATCAAGAAAAAATTTTCAATAATATGGATACTCCAAAAACAATTAATAACCAATTATTAACCAGTAATCAAAAATTTGCTTTCAAGTTATTTAATCAATTACAAGGTAATAATAAAGAGGAAGAAAATATTTTCATTTCTCCCACGAGCGTTGCCATCGCTTTAAGTCTTTTGTACAATGGTGCTGATGGTGTAACTAAAACCGAAATGGCTCAAACTTTGGCAATTCAAGACATAAGTTTAAATGAGTTGAATCAAGGTTATCGAGATTTACAACAATTATTAACTAACACTAATGATATAGAACTTTCGATCGAAAATTCCCTCTGGATAAGAAAAGATTTTCCTATTAAGCAAACATTTATTGATACCAATAAACGATATTTTCAAGCCGAAGTTTCTACATTAGAATTTAAACACCCTGAGACAACAAACATTATTAATAATTGGGTAAATAATGCCACTAAGGGCAAAATATCAAAAATTATTGATTCGGTAAAACCTGATGACGTTTTATTTTTAATCAATGCCATTTATTTTAACGGTAATTGGCAAAATGAATTTAATCCTCAATTAACCCAAAAACAACCTTTTTATTTAGCAAAAGATAAAACTATCGATTATCCTTTAATGTCTCAAAGAGGAAATTTTAATTATTATGAAAACCAAAATTTTCAATTAATTAACTTACCCTATGGTAAATCTGGGGCTATGAGTATGTATATTTTGTTACCTCAAAAAGATGTAGAATTAGCCACTATTACGAAAAAATTAAACGAAGAAACTTGGCAACAATGGTTATCTAATTTGAGCAATAAAGAAGGCTTAATTGCTTTACCTAAATTTACTTTAGAATATGAAAAAACTTTAAACGAAACTTTAATAAATTTAGGTATGAAAACTGCATTTAATGATGGTAATTTTAGTAATTTAACGGATGAATCTGTTGTTGTTAGCGAGGTTAAACATAAAACTTTTGTCAATGTGGATGAAAAAGGCACAGAGGCTGCTGCCGTTACATCTATAGGTGTTAGAGCAACTTCTATGCCTATAAATTCTCCTTTTCAAATGATAGTTAATCGTCCTTTTTTATACGTTATTCAAGATAATAAAACAGGGACAATATTATTTATAGGTACTATTAATCAATTAGATAATTCGATGATTCCTAATTCTAATTAATCATCAAAAATCTTTTTTTATCCTTACGAGACAACGAAGCAATCTCATTCAAAATGTAAAATGCAATAAGGATTTAGATATTAATTCATAAATCACTGTGTAATTCATTATACAGCTAGTATATAAATTGAACTTTATCACAATTTCGATCGAAATCCTAAAAATTAACGTTATTGTGAGGATTAATTCTCAATTTTAAAAAATGTTGGGTTTCATTTTTCAACCCAACCTACAATGGATATGGTTGTTAACGTTAAAAGTATCAAAAATTATGGATAATTTAACCCTTGAACAATGTTATCAAATTCTTAATTTGACTGAACAACCTACTTTAGAAGAACTTGACCATCATTATTATAAGCTCATTGGTGAAAAATTAAAATCTGGTAATAAAGATGAGATCAATAATTTAAAATTAGCCTATAGTCAATTAAGAGAATACTGCCAAAATAAACAAGATAATCAAGTAGAAAAAGAGACAAAAAAATATCAACATTCGCTGACAAATAGTCTTAATCAAGATTTAAAAAATATCGGTATGCGAGTCAAAGTTCAATCTTTTCCTAACCATTTAGAAGTGATTATTAAAAATGTTAAAATAAGTAAAAAATTATTGACAACTAAGTTGATTTATGATAGTTTAAATCACATTCTTAAGGATACTGAACAAGATGTTATTATTTCTAGTATTGGTACTAAAAATAACTTAATTTGGCAGGAAAAAATTAAAATTTGTACGGGAATTTATGCCCATAATGCAGGAAAATATAACACAGAAATTCTCTTAAAAGAAGCGGAAATTAAAACTAATACCTACGGTTTACCCATTGCTTTTTTAATTGCTTTTGCTATCAATTTTATTGAGCCTTTAGCGTGGTTTATTAGTATGTGGGTTCATGAATTTGGTCACGCTACTGTTGCATGGTTTTCGGGTTATCGGGCTATGGTAACATTCGCTGGAACAATTATCTCGTTCGATCGATCTTTATTTGTCTATTTTGGGATATTAATTTTAATAGGATTAACCTTTTATAGTGGTTGGAAAGAACAGAAAAAAACAACGATGATTGTTTGTATAATTTTGGCAATTATGCAGTTTATTTTGACATGGAAAACCTCTTATTCTACTTATAGAATGTTATTATATTTTGGAGGTATTGGCGGAGAATTTTATTTAAGTACCTTATTGATTATTGCTTTTTACTGGCGTTTACCAGAAAAATTTTATTGGGAATTTTGGCGTATTTTTGCTTTGGTAATAGGGGCAACAACATTTTGGGGAAATTTTACGAAATGGCATCGCATTAGTAAAGGAAAAGCGGATATTCCTTGGGGTACATTTTGGGGCGGTAGAGGAGATTCTGGAGGAGATTTAAACGTTTTAAATAACGAAGTGGGCTGGAGTGCAAATCAGATTATTAATACTTACAATACTTTAGGATTTATTTGTTTTTTAGTAATTATTGGCACTTATCTATATTTTCTCTGGAAAAGTAATCCTGTTTTTCGATTACAAATTAGTCGTTATTTTTCCTAATTTATAGCGGTTTTTAAAATTATGAGGTACATTTTTAATTGCCTCTTGCCTCTTGCCTTTCAACGACAATTTTTGTACCTCACCAAAACGAGAATTGCTATATTATAAACTTTTAGAAAAAATAATTATAAATTGGTTTGTAGTCATGGCTTTAGCCGTCTTTTTGGTAATATTAAAAATTTCCAATAAATATCTTTAAACATACAGGCAAGATGCCTATTTTACCCTGAGAAAATCATAATTATTGAAGAATTTTAATAGACATTTGCAAAAATTGATCATGTAGGAGGGTGAAATATTATTCAATCCCTACCAATAAATAGAAAGTATAAAAAGAATAATTCGATCGAGGAAAATAAAAATAAATCAGTTAAGTTAAAATAAACATGACTTAGACAATAATAAGATTTCTGTAAATGTCATGAATAAATCGATTATTATTATTTCCGCTTTGTTAACCAGTTTTGCCTTACCCACTACTGTTAAAGCTGAAAATATAGAACATTTGAACCAATTATTAAGAACAAAACAATGTGAGAATTGCGATTTAAGCAACGCTGGTTTAGTCATGGCAAACTTGACAGGGGCAAATTTACGGGGTGCAAACTTAGTGGGGGCAAATTTAAGCCGTGCCAATTTGACTGGGGCGGATTTAAGGGGGGCAAACTTAACGGGGGCTTCCTTTTTCGGTGCTAATCTTTCTGGTGCAAATATTTCTGAAGCTATAGTTAATAATACTGATTTTAGAACCGCTTATGTTCAAGGTGTTATCTTAAATAATACTGATATTTCGAGCGCCCATATTCAAGGAGTTGTAGGGATTCCTGAAACCGCAGGTAGTGCTGAACAATTTTATATCTGGGGGGTAGCAGAAGACAAAAAAGGTAATTATCAAGGGGCGATGAATCATTATAATCGATCGATCGAACTGAATCCAGAATTTGCCGAACCCTATTTAAGTCGAGCGGTGATAAAATCCCGTTATGGAGACACAAATAACGCCCTAGAAGATGCTCAAAAAGCCCAAGATTTATTTAAACAACAAGAAAACCCAGAAGGTTATGTGCTATCAAATCGTTTTATCGAATCAGTAAAAGCGCGCACAGAATCGGAAAAAAATGGGGGAAGTCAAGGTAGCCCTCAATTTGTGCAAATTGTTAATTCCGTTGCCCCTTTATTACTCAAACTATTTTTGCCCTAATTAAAATTTTTTATCATTATTAACATAACGGATTATTCCATAACTAATAGCTAAACAAACAATAGCCAAACCTAACGAAATTAAATCCACTTTTTGATATTTACTCGGATCAAAAATGATAATTTTTCGAGCAACGGCAATCAAAGCAGTAGTTAAAACTAATTCTAGTTGAACAATATGTTTTCTTAGATAAACTGTTATATTTTCCAATAGTTCTAAGGCAATTAAAATATTAAGAAAAAAGCCAAAAAGTTCAATTAAAGTACGGTTAAAAAATCCGATAGGTTCTTCTTTAAATAAATCTGTTATTAAAACCAAAACTAAGTCATATAAAGCAACAAAAATAACCACAATTAAGGCTAAAGAAAGCACTTTAGAAACTAAATTTTCTGTGATATGAATTACTTTTAAAAAGTTTCTATCTTTAAAAAAATCTTCCAGCCAAGCCAAAATTTTTAACATACTTATAGATTTATGAACTTATATAACATAGTCATTGACTAAAATAAATAAACATGATAAGGTTTAGGAGATAAAATCAGCAATACTAAACCGAAATACAATGACCGTCAATTCCCATAGCTTAATTGCTCCCGTGAAAGAGGATGTTCGTGACTATGTTGCTCATTTACAATTACACATGAGCCTTCAATCTCGCAATCTCTTACCTCACTTAAATCAAGTTAAGGATAGTCGTGATAATTTACTTTATCAAACTCAGGTACAAATAGAAAAAATAACTTCTCGTGAGTTAGCTTAACTTCATCCTTGCGAAGCACGAAAAAATCTCTCAAAAAGTAAATTTTATTTCCAGACTTGGTAAGAAGTCTAATGCTTTTCGATCGAGACTTGCAAAAAAAACTAAATGTTTCTTGCATTTTTTTAAAAGGTTCGTTATACTAGGTATCGTTGCGAAAAACTAAAGCGTAACGAAAGGGTCGCTAGCTCAGCGGTAGAGCACTCGGCTTTTAACCGATTGGTCTCGAGTTCGAATCTCGGGCGACCCATTTTTAAAATAGTTTGCACTTTAAGCTAAGAGGCATTTAACTTGCATTTGTCTCTGAAATAGCCCGATTCACATAGAATTTGAAAAACCTTTAATTCGGTAGCATTAATTCCTTGATAATGTAGTTTTATTACTGTTTCTTCAACTTTTAGGCAATATGCCTGTACATTTAAGGCATGAATGCTATATTACCTATTACTTCCCTTCATCAAAAGACTTTTTAAGCAACCCCTACCTAGATAAATGTATCATTTTTTACTAAAGACAAAGCAAAATCTTCTCATAATGTGAAAGTCAAACTGTAAATACAATTTATTAGACGGTAACAAAAAAATGGTAAGTAGTACCTTATCTCAAATCAAAGAAAACAAAAAACAAAAGCTATGGATAGAAATAGGGGTTATAGTTGGGGTTATCATTCTCTTATCAGTAATTTTGCCCGTTACCTTGAGTCAATTTCGATTACAGTTATTCGGGAGAATTTTAGCCTTAGCCATTGTAGCTTTAGGTATTGATTTGATTTGGGGTTACACAGGGTTGCTAAGTTTAGGGCATGGCATTTTCTTTGCCTTGGGGGGTTATGCCTTCGCTATGCACTTAAAACTACAATTACCAGAAGGGCAATTACCAGAGTTTTTTAACCTCTACGGGGTGACAGAATTACCTTTCTTTTGGAAACCCTTTTATTCTTTTCCCTTTACGGTTATAGCTGTTTTCGTGATTCCTGCTATTGTAGCGGGATTATTAGGTTATTTAGTTTTTCGTAACCGCATCAAAGGGGTATATTTTTCCATTCTTACCCAAGCCGCATTGATTGTCTTTTTTAACTTCTTCAATGGGCAACAAAAATTAATTAATGGTACAAATGGACTGAAAACTGATACTGAAGAAATTTTTGGAGTTTTAGCCAGTTCACAAACAGCACAAAATGCTTTTTATCAATTTACCATTCTTTTCTTAGTCTTGTCTTATCTTCTTTGTCGTTGGTTAACCAGTGGTAGATTTGGACGTTTATTAATAGCGATTCGAGATGATGAAAATAGAGTTAGATTTTCAGGTTATGATCCCACATGGTTTAAAGTGGTAGTCTTTGCTATATCGGGTGCTATTGCTGGAGTGGCGGGGGCATTATATACCATGCAGACGGCGATTATTACTCCTAGTATAATGGAAGTGGCATTTTCGATCGAGATGGTGATATGGGTAGCGGTAGGAGGTAGAGGCACACTTATCGGTGCGATTATTGGTACAATCCTAGTCAGATTAGGGCAGAGTTTTCTGAGTGAGAAATTCCCCGATATATGGTTATTCTTTCAAGGGGCGTTATTCTTAATCGTGGTGACAATTTTACCAAATGGTATTGTTGGATGGTGGCAAAATTGGGCATGGCTAAAACTAAAATCTCTCTTAGGTTTACAACCAGCCTTAGTCACTTATCCAGCCATAGAGGAAACAGAAGAAAAAATATAAACGAAACTGGTAAATTTGAGATTGTAGGTTGGGTTGAGGTAACGAAACCCAACTATCATTACTTCTTGAAATTCTCAGAAAAAAGGAAACGAAACCGTTACACAAATCCACAAACAAAAAAGTTATTAAACATTATGCTTAAGTAAATATTTGATAGTTTTGAGTAACTCCATAGTTTTAAAAGGTTTGATAATATAAGCATCAGCGCCTTGTTTTGTCGCCCAATGAATATCAAAATCTTCTCCTTTTGTCGAGCAAATAATTACAGGAACTTTTTCTGTAGCAGGGTTTGTTTTTATCCAACGACACAATTCATAACCATTCATTTCTGGCATTACCACATCGGTAATAACGAGGTTGAATTGCTCTTTTTCCATAATTTTTGTCGCTTCTACCCCATTGACAGCTTCGGTTACTTGAATATTAAACTGCTTTAGTGCTTCGCAGATCACTTCTCTGGGAGTATGATTATCATCAACAACTAAAATTTTAATCATGATTTGATTAACACTTGAAAGATTATAGGGAGTAGATGGACTTAAATAATTATAGATGTAAATTTAGTTATGGATCATATTTGTCTAGCTTTTAATAGCTACACATTTTATGTTGACACTTTATACGTTAATGCTACGGCATAAACTTTACAGTAGGTTATCCCAACTTATTAGATTATAGCCTATTTATTGACACAAATTCATCAAATATCTTCTAGGCGTTGCTGAAAAGTTTTTTAATGAGGATAGTGAATAGTGAATAGTGAGTAGATGTATTCTTACACCATAAAAGTAACGTTTTTTTGAAATGTAGCGTCTATAATCTTTTGAATTAATCAACCGACAACGAGAAATTCTGAATTTTTAATCGTTGATAATTTCTAAAAACTGAGACACACTAAAGACTTTAGTGACACCTAAGTCTGGTATATCCTCAAAATCTTTATCACCTGTGATTAAATAATCAGCACCAGAAGATATGGCACAAGCTAAAAATTTAGCGTCTTTTCTATCTCTAGGAAAGTCGATCGTTAGATTGACATATATAAGAATAACAGATAAATCAATTAGTTTTAACCATTCTTGCTTAGTAATTTGGGATAATTTCAACTTAGGACGATTTAAAACCTCTTTGTACTCCTTGATAATTTCTGATGATGCTATCCATTCAAAGCTCGAAGAAGCAATAACATGGGCAATAGCCATCTTTGGTTTACCTCCCCTAAAAGCAGCAGAAATCAAGATATTGGTATCAAAAATAATTTTCATTCGCCTCTCCGATAAGCGTCTATTTCCCTTTGGATTTCTTCTTCTGTTATCGGATTGTCAGTAAACAGTGCTTGAGTTTCTGCACATAGTTGTTTGAATTTTTCTGCTAAAGCCATTCTTTCCTCATCAGTTTGTGGACGTTGAATTTCTTGGGCTTCTTTAAACTGATTTTGTAATCCTTCCACAAAAGATATAACCGAATTAAGTTGGGCTTCAGAAAGATTATTGAGCTTTTCTATCAAACGATTTTTAAGGGTTATTGTGTTCATTTTGCTTCCTCTATTAGTTCATTCGCTTTTATCTTTAGTATATTTCAATAATAGTAAAAATCAAAGATCGACAAAAGAGGGATAATGGGAAAAATGTTGATAGGCTTTTTTTTGATTTAATAAACGTTTTGCATAAACTTTTTGCTCGTCTATCAATTCTATCTTATCAGAAGGGGTTATTTCGCCGATAATATGACATTCTTGGGGGAATTTCTCTTGTAAACTGTAAGCAATAGCTGAATTGACACATAACACTAATTCAAAATCTTCTCCGCCGTATAATGCCCAATGCAAGGCGGTGTCAAAGTCTGTCATGGCTAATATAGCATCATCTAGGGGAATTTTTCTCAGGTTGACGATCGAACCTACTTTACTTTGTTCACATATTTGTATAATAGCATCCCCTAAACCATCACTGCTATCCATACCCGTAATTTTACCTTGACATCCTAACCCAGAAAGGGCTTTGATTACATCTAAACGGGGCTTAGGGTACTGGTGAGCAAAAATGACCTTTTCTCTTATTTCTGGGTTTATATGACGATATTTGTCAGGATAGAGCAAGATTTCTAGCCCTGCCCTTGATAATCCATGATTACCAGTAATGACAATTAAATCGCCGACTTGGGCGGTATGACGATATATAGCTTGATTTTCTGAGACTTCTCCTAATGCGGTGATGGCAATGGTATTGACTTTGGAGCTGGTAATGTCACCGCCAATAATGGTACAGTTAAAAAGGGATAAACAGTCGTACATACCTTGATAAAGACTTTCTACCCAACTCACTGGGGTATCTTTTCTCAGGGATAACCCGACGGTAATGCTTTTCGGGATGCCTCCCATAGCTACGACATCGGAAAGATTTGCGGTGACGGCACGATAACCAATAGCATGGGGGGGAGTGGTTTTGTCGCTAAAGTGGACATCTTCCACTAAAATATCCGTGGTGACGACTAATTTTTTATCTTTGTCAATAGAAAAAATTGCACCATCATCACCATTTTTGGTTCGATCGCAATATTGATTTATAATTTTTAATAGTTGATGTTCTCCTATATCTTTTACTTGCATATTAAAGAAAATTTTTACTCCTATAGAAATTAGAAATTAAATAAAAAATAAGAGACAATAACTTCTATCTTGTCATTGCGAGGCGCGTAGCGTTGCGAGGTACGAAGCAATCTGAAGCAATCTCTTACACTAAACTTTCTTATTTTAATGCTCATAGCACAATAATTAAATGACAGAAATTCGATCGAACCATCTTATTATAAATGAAAATAACGTTGATATATGGTTAATTAATATCGAAGATTGTGATTTGAAAGAATATGAAAATTATTTAGCTATTTTATCAGAAGATGAACGGAAAAAGTATCATAATTTTAAGCTCACATCACAGCGCGATCGATTTTTAATTAATAGAGCAAATTTAAGACTTATTTTAGCCAAATATTTACACATAAATCCTCAAGAAGTAACTTTTAATTATAGTAATAAAGGTAAACCATCTCTTGATTTTTTAATTCATAACCAAGAAATCTATTTTAATCTTTCCCATAAAAATAATTATACAGTTTATGGCATTGCTAAACATAATTTAGGTATTGATTTAGAAAAAATTGACGATCAAGTTAAGATAGAAAATATTGCTAAACGTTTTTTTTGTTCTCAAGAATATCAACATTTAATTCAATTAAATAAAGAAGATAGTTATAGATATTTTTTTACATTATGGACTATTAAAGAAGCCTATTTAAAATCGATCGGGGAAGGTTTATCGGGAGGTTTAGATAGTATTTATATCCAAGAAATAGGAGAAAATATTAATTATCAAATCCTCCATAATCAAGGAGAAAAACAAAACAAATGGTTTTTTAAAACATGGTATATTTTAGATAACTATGTGCTGAGTATGGCAGTTTCAAAGTACCATTAAAATTGTCTTTTGATTAGTCGCTTTAGCAGACTTTAGCTATTGGTTTCCTTGTCAATTTATTGCAAGGCGGTTTATAGATGAAAACCCTTATCTCACAATGAAATAAATTTCATTGCTAACAGCATAACTCTACTAAAGTGAGTTGTGTAAGATTTGCTAAAAAAGTATTTAGTTTTCTCTTTCATAAATAGCTAAATTTAAGGTTAATAATTGCTCTAAAATATCTCCATTTTCATCGAAATTATAGGCTTTCATTACTAACTTATCTAACTGTTGATGAAGCTGATATAATTTACTACTAGGCTCATGAAAAAAGGCATTATATAACTGAGTAATCCCCCATTGTTTTTTATTCATTTGTTCTGTTCTATAATCGTGTAATTCGAGCATTTTATCTCTTATTTGTTGCATAATTTTTTCAGCCTCTAATGCTTCAGGTAACAAGGGGCTTAAGCCCCTTGCCTGATCAAAGCCCCTTGCCTTGTCACCTATTACTCCTACAGAAAAAGGGGCATTTTTTAACTGCGGAAACGGGAATGTTTCAAAACAAGTGGTATTAGTATATCTTAAAGTTTCCCCTAAAGTTGAACTTTTAGCCTTAACCCAAATACGATGAATTTTTGAGTTTAAAATTCCCAAAATATAAAAATCATCGGAAGCAATTACCATGTTAGCTTCACAGGGTAAAATTGATATATCAACAGGTGTAAAAATTACATATTTAACCACTTTAGGAATAGCAAAATAATACTTTAATCCTTTTAATTCTTTTCTCATTGCTGGGCTATATCTACGAAGTTTCCACCAATAATTTCTGGCAAGAGAACTTCTATTATTATCTCTTTCAGGCTTAACTTTTTCCTTAACTCTTGCAAAAGGTAAATAATAATCAGAGGCATTTTCTAAACTCATATCATTAAAATCGATTACCCAATCTAATTTTTCAAAAGGATAAATTAAACCTCTCCCGTCAATCATCGGTTTTAAAACTTCTTGATTTTTACTATCTTTTTTTATCCACTCTTTTGCTTCTTCTTCTGAGATAATAAAACCTTTTCCGCCTAAAGCACAAGCCTCAAATGATTTATTTTTATTCACTTTTAACTTTTTTGCTGAAGTAACAGAAATTTCTGTTTTTAAAGAAGACGAAATACGCTCAACTATTTCATTATCTAAAAATAATTGACTAGGTTTTTCTTTACTCCAATTAACAATACTAACATGAACATTTGCTTCTCCAGTCCATACTTGAGTTGAGATTGCTTCATTAATAAAACCATCATTTTCCACAATATAATCTAAACTAGCATTACGGCTTACATTTTGCGAAATAGAGTTACTTCCTACTAAACCAGCCCTTGCATTTTTCGTTAAATTATCATGGGTTTTCCTAAACCAATAAATACAAAAATCAGGTTGTCCTTTTACTTCTTTAAATTGATTATAAAGTTTTTCTACATAATTATCTCCTAATTCTTGTCTTAATTTTTTACCGCCTAAAAAGGGAGGATTTCCGATAATTGCATCCGCTTTTATCCAATCAGTAAATAAGGCATCTGTACAAATTATGTTATTATCTAAACTGTCTAAAGGTAAAGCAGGTTCGGTTAAATTAAACTTATCAATAGCAACTTTTCTGGCTATCATTAAAGTAACTTTTGCTAACTCCACAGCGAAGGGATTTATATCCATACCATAAAACTGATTAGGAGTAACAAAACTGATATTAATTTGTTGATTTTTACCCTTATTTTTACTCTTAATTTTGTCTAATAATAATTGCTCAATTCTCTTTAATTCTTGATAGGCAACGTAGAGAAAATTTCCACTACCACAAGCAGGGTCTAATACTTTATAATTCTGTAATTGGAGTTGTAAATTAGTCAATTCTTTAACGGTATTTGCACTGTCTATTAAATCTTCCCAATACTTACTAATGGTGGGGCGCACTATTTTCATAATATCCGCTTCAGAAGTATAGTGCATTCCGTAACTATGTCTCTCTTTGGCGTTAACTGTACCTTCAAAAATGTTACCAAAAATAGCAGGGCGAATTTTACTCCAGTCTTGCTTGGCAACAATTTCTAATATCTCTAACTCTGGCTTGGTGAGTTCGATCGAATCCACTATACTGAATAAACCACCGTTAAAGTATTCCACACCTTGATATTTTCCTGTAGGAGTGACTCCTTGATTATTCATTTCACGGAATAAACCGCCTAAGACATCGTAACTGTTAGCGCCTTCGAGGCATTCTTCTACACATCGTAGAAATAAATCATTAGGCAATAATCCCCTATCTTCCGCAAACATTGCCAAGACGCATTGCAGGATAAAGCGTTGGATTTTTAGAGTTTGATTTGCCTGTTTATCCCCAATTTTGGAGACTTTTTCATCTGTAACTCCCCCAGAGTTGGGGGTAGGGGGGCGTAAATTGAGGCGATGTTGGAGGATTTGGAATAATTCCCCTAGTCGTCTTCCCGCCTTTTCGGTAACGTCAACTTGATTGTTATTAAAGATGGGTTTACTTTCTACCCTTGCCATGAAGTTGAAGGCGGAGTAGCGTTTCCCTAAGTCTTCTAACTTAACTATATCTACAGGTTCATCTAACTGTAAGTCAAAATCAAAAATCCAAAATTCATCAAAGTTGCATAATATCACATAACGAGGTCGATTCGGTACTAATCTTGACCAATATTCAAAGGCTTGGGGGTAATGTTTTGATAAGTCTTCCCCTCGTTTTTTCATCTCAATTAATAGCTTGGGTTTCCAGACTAAATCCGCAAAGCCTGTATTTTTCTTTTTGCTACCCTTTTTAATGGCTTCTTCGTATTTTGCCCCTGCTTCCAATGCACCATCATAACCGAAAGCCTTAAAAAATCGATCGAGAAATATTTGCGCTTCTTTCCTTTCTTGTCCTATAATGTGTTGTTGATAAAAGACAATAAATTTTTCGAGGTTATCTTGATGGTTGTTTATCATGGTAAAGGATCGATCGAAGTAAACTATATTGTATTATAGCTCACAAGGAATTAGGTGTAAGAAGCAACAAAAAAATTAAGGATAATCCACCATCATTTTTTTACTAAAGAAAAATAACATTATGAATAACAAAATTAACACTTTTTTATTAACAATAATAACTCTATTATGGGGTTGTTCTTCTACTCCTATATTAAGTCAAGAAAACAATAATTTAACCACTGGAATTGTCAAAGAATTAGTTAATGGTGATTTAATGTGTTATGTCACTTTAATTGATGATAATGGCAACGAAAATATTATAGGTGCTAGTTTTGAAATTTGTGAAGAATCTCAAGAATTGTTAGATAAAAAAGTTTATTTAACCTATGAATTAGCTAATATTAATGATTGTCAAAGTAGCGAACCCTGTGGTAAAACTAGACAAGAATTGATTATTGTGCAAATGGAATCGATCGAATAAATTAGATATAGAATCAAAGTATATTGATTTAAAATACTTTTTTATTGTCATTGCGAGGTACGAAGCAATCTCAAGTAATTAAAAATTTAAAATTCTCTTGATTTTGTCATCGAAATACTATGAAAATTATGACTAAATTATTATAATTTTATTGGACAGTACAATTAGGATTATTTTCACAGTTAAAACTATAATCTGAATAATAGGTTTTTTCTCTACTACCAAACCACTGATAACGGTTATCTCTAATTTGTAAATAACTGTTATCTCCTAACCATTTTAACCCCGGAATTGCCCGATAAGCATTGATAAATAATTCACCATTGGGTAACAATTCTAGGATTTTTTCGGCGGCTAAACTGCCTTGCCAACGTTGATTAAGATTTTTACTATCTATCAATATCATTCCTAATTCGCAATCTTTAAAAGTAATGTTTAATTGTTCTAAAACTTCTGTATTTTGCATAGGAATATAATTGAATAATTTACCTCGATCGAACTTTTCTAATAGTTGAGTAAAAGTCACGCATAAATTACAGTTTCCATCGTAAATTATATGATATTTATTATTCATAATCTTAAATAGGTATCTTCAAAAAAAATTTTTAATTGCTTCGTAGGGGTTGAAAATATTCAAGCCTTTAACCCGTTTTTTGTTAATTATCCTCAATAGTAGCGTCATTAGTGGTAAGTTGTAAAAAGACATCTTCGAGGGAAGGATGACTTCTTTTCATTTCATAAATTCCCAATCCTTCATAAACAATTAATGAGGCAATATCTTTCCCTGAATCATAATTATTATCAAGATTAATATTGATTAAAAAACGATTTTCTATCTCAGTTATAGGGTTTATTTTGACACTTTTAACCCCAGAAATTTCTTGCAATTTATCTAATAAATTATCGCTGTTTCCTTCCACTTCTATCTCATAACCTGCGTTACCCTGCATCTGCTGTAACAATTCTTCAGGTTTCCCTGTTGCCACAACCGTACCTTTGTTAATAATTGTTACAAAATCACAAGTCATGCTCACTTCGGGCAAAATATGAGTAGAGAGAATAACAGTTCTTTCTCCTGCTAAACTTTTAATCAAGTTTCTGACTTCGATAATTTGACGAGGATCTAAACCTACGGTAGGCTCATCTAATATGATAACAGGAGGCTCATGGACAATAGCTTGGGCGATACCAACTCTTTGACGATAACCCTTCGATAACTTCCTGATAATGGTATTCGATCGATCTTCTAGTTGACAACATTGTAACGCCTTTTTGATCTTTTCGGTTCGATCGCCACTAGGAATCCCCTTAATTTTTGTCACGAAACCAAGATAATCCGTCACCGTCATATCCGTATAAAGGGGAGGAGTTTCGGGTAGATAACCAATTCTTTCCCTTACCGCCATAGGGTTATCATGGACTTCAAAACCAGCAATTTTCGCCTTTCCCGATGAGGCTGGAATATAACCACTCAGGATACGCATAGTTGTAGTTTTTCCTGCTCCATTTGGTCCTAAAAAACCTAAAATAGTACCCTTTTCCACAGAAAAAGAGACATCTTTTATCGCTTGAGTTGCACCGTAAATTTTACTTAAATTTTCAACTTCGATCATAATGGAGAATTAAGAATTAAGAATTAAGAATTAAGAATTAAGAATTAAGAATTAAGAATTAGGAATTGAAGATGTTAATTAATAACACGCCGTGTAATAAATTACACGTCTAATAGCTACCGTCTGCTAAAGCGACTCATTCCCCATTACTCATTACTCATTACTCATTGCTCAGTTATGTGCTAAATAGTTAAATTATAGGTATAGTAGCAAAAGAGAGAACCGAAATAATAATCTATGTCCACATTAGTCATTGTTGAATCGCCCACCAAAGCCAAAACCATACGCAACTACCTTCCTAAAGATTATCAGGTAGAGGCATCTATGGGGCATATTCGAGATTTGCCCTCCTCTGCGGAGGAAATTCCCCCTGAATATAAACAATATGAATGGGCAAGATTAGGGGTAAATGTTGATAATAATTTTGAGCCTATCTATGTCATCCCTAAAGGTAAGAATAAAACCGTACAGCAATTAAAACAAGCCTTAAAATCTGCCGATGAGTTAATTCTGGCAACGGATGAAGACAGGGAAGGAGAAAGCATTAGTTGGCATTTATTACAGCTACTTAAGCCTAAAGTGCCTATCAAGCGTATGGTTTTCCATGAAATTACTAAAGATGCCATTCAACAAGCCTTAAAGAATTGTCGTGATATTGATGAAAATTTGGTACACGCCCAAGAAACACGGCGTATTCTCGATCGATTAGTGGGCTATACCCTATCTCCTTTGCTGTGGAAAAAAATTGCGGCAGGGTTATCGGCAGGGAGAGTACAATCTGTCGCAGTGCGTCTATTAGTACAGAAAGAACGAGAAAGAAGGGCTTTTAAAGAAGCTCAATACTGGGATTTAAAGGCGTTGTTAAATTATGCCAAAACAGACTTTGAAGCAAAATTAACGACCTTAAAAGGGCAAAAAGTGGCAAATGGTAGCGATTTTGACCCTAAGACTGGAAAACTAGCTAAGAATAAAAAAGTAGTTGTACTAAATGAACAGGAAGCGACAGAATTAAAAGCCCGTTTAACAGGAAAGACTTGGGAAGTAACGGAGACAGATGAAAAAGCTACCAAACGCTCCCCTTCTCCACCTTTCACTACTTCCACTTTGCAACAGGAAGCGAACCGTAAATTGGGCTTAGGGGCAAAGGATACCATGCGTATTGCTCAAAGTCTCTATGAAAATGGTTATATTACCTACATGAGAACAGACTCAGTACATTTGTCTGATCAAGCCATTACCGCCGCGCGTAGTTGTGTAGAATCGATGTATGGCAAAGAGTATTTAAGCCCCAAACCAAGACAGTACAAAACTAAGGCAAAAGGCGCACAGGAAGCCCACGAAGCCATCCGTCCTGCTGGTAGTACTTTTCGCATTCCCAAAGAAACAGGATTGAGAGACAAAGAGTTAGGGTTGTATGATTTAATCTGGAAACGCACCGTTGCCAGTCAAATGGCGGATGCTCAATTAACCCAAATTTCCGTAAATATGGCGGTGGAAGATGCGATATTTCGATCGACAGGCAAAAGAATCGATTTTGCAGGATTTTTCAGGGCTTATGTAGAAGGTTCGGACGATCCTGAAGGTGCATTAGAGAATCAAGAGGTTATCTTACCAGATTTGAAGGAGGGAGACAAGCCCGATTGTAAAAAATTAGAGGTGATTCACCACGAAACCCAACCTCCAGCTCGATATACAGAAGCATCCTTAGTGAAAACATTGGAAAGTGAAGGGGTAGGTCGTCCTAGTACCTATGCTAGTATAATCGGTACGATCGTCGATCGAGGTTATGCACAGTTACGCAATAAGGCACTGATTCCTACCTTTACCGCCTTTGCTGTTACCTCCTTGTTAGAGAAAAACTTTGAGGAATTAGTGGATACTAAATTCACCTCAAAAATGGAGCAAAGCCTTGATGATATTGCATCGGGTAACGAAAAATGGTTGCCTTACCTTGACAAATTCTATCGAGGAGAGAAGGGATTGCAAAATCAGGTGAAAGTCAGAGAAACTGATATTGATCCCCAAACTGCAAAAGCCATAGAATTAGAGAATTTAGACGTAACTGTCAAAATAGGTAAGTTTGGAGCTTATATTGAGGCAAATTACGGGGAAGAAGTCGTAAAATCCTCTATTCCTGCCGATCTTACTCCTTCTGATCTCGACTCGAAACAAATAGAAGTACTCTTGAAGCAAAAAGTCGAAGGACCTCCCATTTTAGGTAATGATCCTGAAACTCAAGAGCCTATATACTTATTAATCGGCACTTATGGTCCTTATGTACAATTAGGCGACAAGCCCCAAGGCAAAGCCAAGAAACCGAAAACGGCATCTTTTCCTAAAGGAGTGCAACCCGAAGACATCACCTTAGACATGGCATTGGGATATTTAACCCTTCCTCGTACTCTTGGAGAGCATCCCGACACAGGAAAACCCATTAAAGCTAGTTTAGGACGTTTTGGTGCGTATGTCGTCCATGATCAAGGTACAGAGGGAAAAGATTATCGCTCTTTGAAGAAAGAAGACGATGTGTTGACTATAAGTCTCGATCGAGCTTTGGAATTACTTGCACAACCAAAAGCAACACGGGGAAGACGAGGGGCGACAAAACCACCCTTAAAAGAGTTAGGGTTGCATCCCGAAGACAAAGAAGCCATTAACATTTATGAAGGTCCTTATGGAGTATATTTTAAACATGGTAAAACCAATGTCAAATTACCTGACGGGGAAACCGTAGAAAGTATGAATTTAGATAAGGCGTTATTGCTTTTAAAAGATAAAACTCCAGCTAAAAAAACAGCGACTAAAAAAGCAACTACTGCTAAAAAAACCACAACGAAAAAGACAACTACCGCCAAAAAAACAGCCACCAAAAAAAGTAATCAGTAATTAGAGTCTGCTGAAAAAGTATTTTGGTGAAGGAAGGCAACAGGCAATAGTTTTAACGTTATTATCTCTCAATGTAACGTTTATAACTTTATATTTTATGCCTAGTTTTTAAGTAAAAATTGCCAAAAATGCACACTTTTTTGTAAACGTAGGGGTTGAACAGTGTTCAACCCATCTAAACCGTTGATTCTAATAGCTTTCCTATCTTCAAGCAAACCCTAATTATAAGAGATGTCTATTACCTATTAGAGATTATTCCCCTTCATCAAAATACTTTCTTCGCAACCACTTCAGTTCGATATAAAAATTAGATTAAATCGATCGCTCTTCAGCAGCGCTGCGCGATCGAATCATAAGAAGATTTGAAAGCATTTTCTTCCCCCTCTTCCCCCTCTTCCCCCTCTTCCCCCTCTTATCTTCATCATCTTATATCGAACTCAGGTGCAACCCCTAATTAACAGGAGTTTCTCCTCCTTGTAATCCTAATTCTGCTAACATAGCATGATCTTCTTCGGGAGATTGCCCTAAAGTGGTAAGATAATTACCGATTAACATAGCGTTGATGCCAGATTTTAAGCCCTGACGTTGCCAATCTCCTAATACCGCTTCTCTACCTCCAGCATAACGTAATATTTGCGTAGGTAAAATAAAACGAAAAATAGCGATGGTTTTTACGGCTTCTAAGGGAGTAAGTTTTGTTTCATGCCCTAAAGGTGTACCTTCTCTGGGGTTGAGTAAGTTAATAGGGACAGACTCTACTTCTAATTCTCTCAGAGAGAGGGCTAAATCGACTCTATCAGCCCACGTTTCTCCCATGCCCATGATCCCCCCCGTACAGGCTTGAATCCCTGCTTTCTTGAGGTTTTTAACTGTTTCTACTCGATCGAGCCATGTGTGGGTAGTGACGATTTTATCATAAAAATTCGCAGAGGATTCCAAGTTATGATTATAACGGGTAACACCAGCTTCCTTGAGGGCTTGAGCTTGTTCGAGGGTAACTTCTCCTAAAGCGCAACAGGGTTTAACGTTTGTTTCGGCGATAATTTGTTTAACAGTGGCTAAAATTTCTTCAAATTCGTTATTTTTAGGGCTATTATATTTTAATCCTCGTCCTTGGGATACTAAACAAAATCTTTTCGCCCCTGCTTCATCGGCGGCTTTGGCATATTCCAATATTTCTTCCCTGGATTTTAAGCCGTAAACAGGAGAGTCTTTGCCTTGATGATGTACTGATTGAGAACAAAAACTACAGTTTTCTGAACAGTTACCAGATTTAATATTAACGATACTGCATAAGTCCACAATATTTCCGCAACGGGCTTGACGGATTCGATCGGCATATTCACATAATAATAAGATATTCTCTTCTCCTTCTATTTCTGTGAGTTTTAAGGCTTCCTCTCGATCGATCTTGTCTCCTTTAATAATTCGATCGCTTAATGCTTCTAACCATTGATTAAGTGTCGTTATTGATATTGTTTTTGGTTTACTAATCGTATTTACCACCGATAAATTCCCCTTGTGTTTGAGTGACTATGTAATTATATCATCGCAGATACGATCGATTTTACTGTGGTCATTTTCAAATTTATAAGTTAGATATTTTCAGTAAATTAATTAAAAGCCGTTCAGGAAGAACAGGAGGTGATGCCCATGATAGATAGTAGTAGTAAGATTGTGGGTTTTCTGGTGATTCAAACTCGGCTGTGTGCTGGGGCTGTTTAATCAGAAAAAGATTACAGACTGGGTGAAAAACAGTTTCAAACTTTGACTCATTATTCCTTCCAGCAGTCAGAGTTTTGGAAAACTTAAAAACCCACATTTTTCTATAACTTGGCATCCTTTTTTCCCTTCTGCGGAAGAAGGGTGTCCTTACTGGTATATTTATCAATGACAATCCTTAAATTGCCATAGCATACGGCATAAGGTAATAGTTAACTAAAAGTTAAGATACCTTAACAAAGTTTTAAGATTTATTAGTGATCAATTTATATTTTCGTGTTAATATAACAATATGAAACTGTTAAATCTTTGTTTTTCGATTAAAACTAATAGCAGTAATAATGTGTGAGGAAACTAAAACTATGAAAAAGAATTTCTGGAAATCCGTTAAAGTAACCCCCGTATTAGTGGGTGCTAGTTTATTAGCCACTGGACAAGTTCAAGCGAACGAAATCTCTCAGGTTAATACTGAAGTAAATGCTCAAATTATCAATCAATTAGATAGCTACAGCGCTGAAGGTGGTGTATCTTCTCAAGATCAAGTTACCAGTGTTTCTCAACTCAGAGACGTATCTCCTACCGATTGGGCTTTTGAAGCTCTCCGTAGCTTAGTAGAAAACTATGGTTGTATCGTTGGTTATCCCGATCGAACCTTCCGTGGAAACCGTGCCTTAAGTCGTTACGAGTTCGCCGCAGGTTTAAACGCTTGTATGCAACAAATGGAGCGTTTAATTGCCTCTAGTCAAGGTGTAATGAGAGAAGACATCGAAAAACTAAAACGCTTAATGGCTGAGTTTGAGTCTGAATTAGCGGCATTAGGTGCAAGAGTTGACAACTTAGAAGGTAGAGTTGCATTCTTAGAAGATCATCAGTTCTCCACCACTACCAAGTTAAAAGGGGAAGTTATCATGGCTTTAACCCAAAACTTTGAAGATGGAAACCAAGCAATCCTTGCTAACCGTGTTCGTTTAGCCTTAGAAACCAGTTTCACTGGAGAAGACACCTTAATCACTCGTTTATCCGCAGGTAATGCTGGTGCATTCAATGTTTCTGGTCGCAACACATTTCGTACTCCTGGCTTACCCGTTCAAAACAGAAATGTTTCGGGACCTAGTGCTGTGTTAAATCAAACCTTTAACCTTTATCCCGGTGCTGATAATAATGTTGAAGTTGACTGGTTGGCTTACTATGCCCCTATTAAATTAGGTGAAAATGCTGAAATTAAAACCTATGTAGCGGCTTGGGGTGGTATTCACAGTGACTACGCTCCTACCCTCAACCCCTTCTTTGAAGACTACGATGGTGGTAATGGTGCGTTAAGTCCCTTCGCTTCTGAAAGTCCTATCTATCGTGTTGGTGGTGGTTCTGGGGTTGCTTTCAGCTACCGTTTAGGTTTCTTAGAAGGTTTACTTGGACCTAGTACTGCAACGGTAAGTTACTTAGCTGGTGGTTCTCCTAACTCTCCTGAAAGAGGTGCTGGTATGTTCAACGGTGACTACTCTATGTTAGGTCAACTTAATTTCAACATGAGCGATACCTTTGCATTAGGCTTCACTTACGTTCATGGTTTCCACAAAGAAGATAGTCCTATCTTCGGAGGCGGTGCTGGTAGCGGTTTTGGTATCGTTGGTACTCAATTAGCTAACCAAAGCAATAGCCAATTAAATAGCATTTTAGAACGCCGTTTCGGAGCTGGAACTACCGTTGACCAAGGTGATAAAGCAAGTAGTTCTTATGGAACTCAAGTAGCATGGCGTTTGAGTGATGCTGTTAGCTTAAGTGCTTTCTTCAATTATACCAACGTAACCAGATTAGGACGTGGTAACGATGATGTTTGGAGTTATGGTGGTGGTGTTGCTTTCCCAGACTTATTCAAAGAAGGTAGCGTTTTAGGTATCTTTGCCGGTGTTCAACCTTACAATGGAAGCGCTCGCTACTTTGTAACTGATCCTAGTGGTAATTCTCGTCGAGTTCGTATCACTTCTGACAATATCCCCATCCATGTGGAAGCCTTCTACAAGTATCAGTTAACTGACAATATTTCTGTTACTCCTGGTGTTATTTGGGTAAGTAATACTAACCAAGGTAGCAACCAAGATGGAATTATCGGTACTTTAAGAACTACCTTTACTTTCTAATCTAAATTAATTAGTTTCATCTAATGCTTGAACCTCTACTTGTTAATTCAGGTAGGGGTTTTTTAATGAGTGATAAAACACAAAATCAAAATTTTCTTCACATTTTGAAAATGCTTTTTGTCGATTCTAAATTCTAAATTGCTGACTTCACTTAATGCGACTCAACACATAATCGGTTAAATCCATTAAAGATTCCTGAGAAGGAGATTTCGGTAAACATTGCAAATCTTCTAAAGCTAATTGACTATGTTGATAAGCCAAAGCCCTTGCTTTTTCGATACCATTACTATTATGAACCAAATCTAAAGCCTGTTGTAAATCTCCCTCCTCACTAAATTCTCTCTCTATCAAAATTTTTAAGGAAGGTTTCTCCTCCATAGCAAATAATACAGGTGCAGTTAAATTACCACTGGCTAAATCCGAACCCGCAGGTTTTCCTAACACTTCGGTGGAAGTTGTAAAATCGAGGATGTCATCCACAATCTGAAAAGCTAACCCCAAGTTACGCCCATAACTATAAATTTTATTAGCAACATCTTCTCCTGCGTCACTCAAAATCACGGAGGCTTTACCACTATTGGCAATTAAAGAAGCAGTTTTAAAATAACTTTTCTGTAAATATTTTTCTAAAGTAACATCTGTATCAAAACAACTTAAACCCTGTTGAATTTCACCCTCCGCAAAATCCCTAATCACCTCAGACAATAGTTTAACTACTTGTAGATTATCCAAATTTGCTAAATACCATGACGACTGAGCAAAAAGAAAGTCTCCTGCTAAAACAGCGATGCGATTGCCGAATAACGTGTTAACGGTGGGTACTTGTCTTCTTAATTCTGCATCGTCCACTACATCATCATGCACTAAACTAGCGGTATGGATCATTTCCGTTATTTCTGCTAATCGTCTATGACGAGATGTAATATCCAATCCCTTCATGGTAGCACGGGATAATAATAGCACGATCGCCGGTCTAATTCTTTTGCCTCCGGCACTAAATAAATGTTCCGCCGCCGCCCCTAAAATGGGATGTTGTGCCTGTACTAAACTAGTGAGATTATCTATGAGTATAGATAAATCATTTTCTACGGGGTCAAATATAGAGGTTGCAGTTGTCATTGATAAGTAGTGATTTTTTATAAAAATAGTTTACGAAAGTTCATATATCTTATTATTATTTTAAGCTATGGATTCCCTTCCTGAGATCCTCTTCAAAGTTTTTTTTGCCGAATTATCTTGATGGTACGGTACAAATGCTTAGTTCTCAAGGTTTATGAGTCAGAAAAAAAATAAAAATTTTTCTAATTTACTGTCAATGTATGTTATCTTAGAAATGTGGGTAGCAATTTCTGATAGAACGAACAAAAATCAGAGTAATTATGTTTTCTCACATATTCTGTTATCAGTTGCTAAAAGATAATTTTTGGATTTGAAAACAGAAAATTTCATATACTTAAAGCTACTAAGTGAAATATAGTCGATAGTTTTTAGATTATAAACTTTCGGCGATGGATTCTTAGGAATAAAATAAAGAGGATTTTACATTTTTTCAAGACTTGTCAGTAAAGAAAATGTATTTTCTCTGGCACTGTAAATAAGTATATTTAGATCATCACCAAAAGAATTTTGGTCGGATTAATTTATCATAGTTTATCAACAGATTAACCATTATAATTTTGAATCATATTGTATCGTAGTTTTGCTCATTAGTCTAATATTTGAGATAAAATATATTGATTTTGTGGTTGAATTTTCTCGTAAAAAATGTTGTTAAATTGATGATAATTACCTTCATAAATTAGGTAGTTGACCAAAATATTAGATAAAGGATAGATATTAGATGATTCTTTTTAAGAATATTTCCTTTTTACAGTAAAATTTTAGGTTTTTCGATAATTTGAGGTTATTTAACCTTTTTTATCTAAGGGTAATGATGAGAAAAATTATGATTATTTTTTTGTTTTTATAGTCATATAATCATCTTTTTTAGCTTTGCCTCGATCGTGCAGCGTCGTCTTTGACGATCGAACTATTTTTAATTATAAAATATTTTTTAATGGAGGGTTTCTGGTGATGTTAATTCCTTTACTGGTTTTACTATATTTATTAGTTATTTATATTTTATTAATGATGGTGGAAAAACGAAAAAAAGTTACAGGCAATAGTAATGATTAATGAGGAATGAGGAATTAAGAATTAAGAATTAAAAACTAAAAATCAGGAAATATCGTTAATTGTTAGATTACAACTCCTAGAGAAAATTGCAATATCTCAATAACTATGGGAAAATATTGTTCAGAAAGAAAATTAATCAATTTATCCTGATAATGGCAAAGAAGAAAAATCTTAGTGAAATTAGCATTATGACTTCCCTGATCGAAAATTCTTATTTATTTAAAGGGTTAAATCAGGAGGAGTTAAGCAGTTTCTTTACTTCCGAGAGTCTCACTAAGGAAAAATTATTTTCTAATCGTCCAGTTTTTACGGCTTTTTTACCTGATGAATCTTTAGATAGCCTTTATGTAGTTTTAGAAGGAGGACCTATTATTGCCCGTAGTAACCCCCTCGATCGAATTATCTCTATAACCTACGGTGGAGGGTGTTTTGGGATGCGTAGTTTACCCTTTAGTTATGGTTTAGCTACAAAAAGTTTTCCTAGTTTAGTGGAGGCTTATAAAACTACCTATGTAACTAAAATTCCTTTAGATACCTTCACAAAAATATTCGATCGATTTGAGATTGTTCGGGTTAGGTATGCTAAATTATTTGAACTACGAGAAAAGTTTACTTATCATTTATTAAACTGTAGTAGTTATCCACCTCAAGCGGTTGCTTCTTTATTAAGAGGGTTAATTTATCAGGAAAGAGAATTACAAAATCAACCCAATACGAAGGGAATTTATACCTTTGATTTATCTGTAGAAGTGATAGCCAAAGCCTGTCAACTCAATCAACGTACCGTTGAACAAGTATTAAAAGGAATGCAGAAAGAAGGCTTAATTGCCTTAGACAAAGATAATGATACCTCTGACGATATTATTCAGATTCTCAATGCAGAAGAATTGAAAGAGGTTTATAGTTCGACAAGAGACAAAGTGTCATGGTGGCCTCTTAAGTGACATAGAACACCTTTTAAACCAAGGCATTTTTATTCTCAAAATTTTATATAACTGAAAACTATAATCTATAAGCAATACAGGTATTTTTTATGCTAAAAAAGTGCCGTTATTCTTCAATCTTCCGTATCATCATCAGAAGAATTAATCGATAAATTTTCTAATTTTTGATTTACTACCTTACGAGATACTCGCCGATATTTTTTAGTTTCCAATTTAGGCTCACTATATTTTTTACCATCTGCTTTAAATTTGGTTTTGATGGTGGATTCTTGATCTTTACTATGGGCTATTTTTTGATTATGCTCGATCGTTTCCTCTAAAAATTTAAGATAGTATAAATAACGTTCCCAATTTCCCTTTACAACGCAGTCAGGTTCGTCTTTATGGATACAATTATGAAACCGACAACTATTATTGATTAATCTTTGTCTTGCTTCAGGAAAATAGTTAATTAAAGATTCGGGGAGAAAATCAAAATTCGGCTGATTAAACCCCGGACTATCGGCAATAAAGCCTCCTTCTAAAAGTTCAAATAATTCTACATGACGGGTGGTATGACGACCTTTTTGTAATTTTCCCGAAATTTCTCCGATGCGAATATCTAACTCTGGTATTAATACCGATGTGAGGCTAGATTTTCCTACCCCACTTGGACCAGCTAAAATAGTAATTTTGTTCTCAAGAATTTGTTGTAAGGATTCGATACCTTCTCCAGTATTGACACTGAAAAAATAGGGGTCATAGCCCCATTTTAAGAGCCTTTGATGCCATGTTTCCTTGTCTTGACGGGTGATAAGATCTACTTTATTTAATCCCAATACAAGCCTTAAATTTGTGGACTCGGCTTTTACCAGAAAACGACTTAATTGTACTGTATCCAAAGTAGGCTCTTCTAAAGCAAATACTAATAATATCTGTTGTGCGTTGGCAATCGGTGGTCTTTTCAACTCTGTTTCTCTCGGTAAGACAGAATCGATCGCGCCCCGTTCAAATTCGCTAGATTTAATGATAACTCGATCGCCCACTAATACAGATTGACCAATTTTTTTGAGACGAGTGGGGCGAGTACATAATAGCGTCTCTTGGGAATCGAGGCGTACCTGATAGAAATTCGCCTGAACAGCAATTACCGTACCCTTCATAATAGTTGATCATTCATAAGTAATGGAGAATTTAGAATTAACTGATTATTACTCATTTATTTTGCCTCCACCGATAAGGAAAAATAACCTCCCAAATCTTCGATCGAACCTAGTCGATAACCTTCTAAACTAAGACTATTAGGCACTTGCTCGATGGGTTCACCACCATCTAACCAAATCTCTAACCACTCCCCAGAGGGCATCTTTTCTAACTGTAACTTACTGCGGACAAAATTGATGGGGCAGGGTGTACCGCGCAAATCAAGAATAAATTCACTCATGGAATAATGTAGAAAATTGACTGATATTTTAAGATAACTATATCATCTTTAAATCAAAGGGTGCAATCCCAAAAGTTCGATCGAACCCTTGTAAAAAATTTTAGATGAAAACTGGTTGCCTTAAATAATCAGCAGAAAATTTTTATTGGAGTATTACTTATTAAATTTTTTGGTAAAATTAGAGTATTATTTTTCCCCCATAAACAGAGAAAGGGTAAATTGTAAACAATGGTAAAAAAAGCCGATTTAGGTAGTAAAAGATTGATTAGTCTCGCACCTAATAACTGGGTACGCTGGATTACCAAAAATCAAACCTTAGAAGTACAAGAAATTCTCTCCTCTGAATTTCAGTGGATAGGTAGAGATAACGATGTACTCTTAAAAGTTGCTAATCCCGAAAAAGGAACTTTTCTCATACTTAACGAACTACAGTTAAAGTATAAAAAAGCAATGCCTTTAAGAATTAGAGCTTATACTGCTTTAGCAGAGGAAAAATATAGCTTACCTGTTTATCCCGTATTAATAAACATTCTCCCCCATTCTCAAAATGAGAGTATTCCGCATTTTTACGAATCAGAATTTAAAGGCATTAGAAGCTATCAAAACTATGATGTCATAAATTTATGGGAGGTAGATGCTGATTTAGTATTTGAGCAAAAAATCGCTAGTTTATTGCCTTTTGTACCGATATTAAAAGGTGGGGGAAATGAGGCAATCGTCACCAATGCTTTAGTAGAATTAAGGAAGAATGATCAACTTCAAGATTTAGAACCTTTGTTATCATTCTTTGCATCTTTTGTGTTAGAAATACCGATCGTACAAAAAATAATGAGGTGGGATATGACAGTATTAAGAGAATCTCCTTGGTATCAAACTATTTTACAAGAAGGTTTAGTGCAAGGCGAACAATTAGGCTTACAACAAGGTTTACAGCAAGGTTTACAACAGGGAGAAAAAACAGAAGCAATTACCCTTGTTAATCGTTTAATCAAAAAGCGTTTTGGGGAAGTTGCCGAGAATCTTACATTTCAAGTGCAAGATTTATCAGTGGAACAATTAGAATTATTAAGCGAAAGTTTATTTGATTTTAGTTCAATTAATGATGTCTATAACTGGCTAGAGAATCTTTAAAAACGAAAATATTTAACGAAGAATTAATTATGGCAAAAAAAGCCGATTTAGGCAGTAAAAGATTAATTAGTCTTGCACCGAATAACTGGGTGCGTTGGATTACTAAAAATCAAACCTTAGAAGTACAAGAAATTCTCTCCTCTGAATTTCAGTGGATAGGTAGAGATAACGATGTACTCCTAAAAGTTACTAGCCCCGACAAAGGAACTTTTCTCATACTTAATGAACTACAGTTAAAGTATAAAAAAGCAATGCCTTTAAGAATAAGGGCTTATACTGCTTTAGCAGAGGAAAAATACAGCTTACCTGTTTATCCCGTATTAATCAATATCTTACCTAATTCCGCCCAAGAGGTTATTCCCAATTTTTACGAGTCAGAATTTGAAGGCATTAGAAGCTATCAGAATTATCATGTCATTAATCTTTGGGAGGTAGAAGCAAATTTAGTCTTTAAACAAAATATTTCTAGTTTATTGCCTTTCGTGCCGATATTGAAAGGAGGCGGAAATGAGGCAATCGTCACCAATGCTTTAGTAGAATTAAGAAAGAATGATCAACTTCAAGATTTAGAACCTTTGTTATCATTCTTTGCATCTTTTGTGTTAGAAATACCGATCGTACAAAAAATAATGAGGTGGGATATGACAGTATTAAGAGAATCTCCTTGGTATCAAACTATTTTACAAGAAGGTTTAGTGCAAGGCGAACAATTAGGCTTACAACAGGGAGAAAAAACAGAAGCAATCACCCTTGTCAATCGTTTAATCAAAAAACGTTTTGGGGAAGTTGCCGACAATCTTAAATTTCAAATGCAGGATTTATCTGTGGAACAATTGGAATTATTAGGAGAAAGTTTATTTGATTTTAATTCAATTAATGATGTCACCAATTGGCTAGATAATCTTTAATTTATTTTAAGATGGTAGGGAGGCACCGCCCTACACTAATTTTTTATCAATAAAAACGGATAATTTATGGTTGCTCAACTTCAACTCAAATACTATACCCCTGAAAAATATCTGGAATTAGAGGAAAAATCAGACACAAAAAATGAATATCTTGATGGAGAAATAATCCCCATGGCTGGAGGCACAACTAATCACAATCAAATTGCGATCAATTTTTGTCGGGCTTTTCCCTTAACCATTAATGATCAAGATTATTATATCTATATTAATGATGTGAAACTCTGGATTCCTGATTATCGTTTTTATACTTATCCTGATTTAATGATTATTGAAGGTAAACCAGTTTATCAATCAGAAAATAGCTATATAGTCACGAATCCAAAGATAGTTATTGAAGTTTTATCTAATTCTACTCAAAACTACGATAAAACAGAAAAATTCAGAGCCTATCGTTCTTTACCCAGTTTACAGGAATATATCCTAATTTCTCAATCTAGTTATTATGTGGAACAGTTTATCAAGCAAACTGAGCAACAATGGTTATTTAATGCCATAGAAGGGGAAAATAATCGTCTTCAATTAGCTAGTGTAGATTTTTCTATTTCTTTTTCCCAAATTTATCAAAGAATTGTTTTTTAAACACTTAAATAACGAGATAATTTTGTGCAGTTATTACCTAAAATCAAATATTCATTAGGGGAATAAATAAATGGTAACTCAATTAAAAACTCAACCCAAAAATTTGTATGATCTTGACTATAATCTTTGGGTATTAGAAACGGTAAAAAAGTTAGAAAATAAAAACTTTAATGATTTAGATTTAGACAATTTAATCGAGGAAGTTTTAGATTTGAGTCGTAGAGATAAAAGAAAATTAGAAAGTCTTTTAATGAGATTAATTGAACATTTACTAATTCTTCAATATTGGGATTCAGAAAAAGAAAGAAATAGAGGACATTGGCAAAGAGAAATATTAAATTTTCGACTGCAAATAAAAAGATTATTAGAAGATAGTCCTAGTCTTAAAAATCACTTAAAAACTCGATTTGATATATGCTATCAAGATGGACGAAAAATTGCTTCTCAACATTCTTTACTACCCCTTGAGACTTTTCCAGAAAGTTCGATCGAACCTTTAGAGAAAATTTTAGATGAAAATTGGTTGCCCTAAACTTATAATAAAATGTGAACTTAAATTCTTATAAATTTAATAAAAAACTATGGATGTTCAAAAATTTTTACAATTAATTCCTAATGTCTTTGATTTTGATAGTCTTGAATCGATCGAATCTAAAAAAAATGATTTCTCTTTAATTTTAAAGAATCTTAATAGTACCGTCAACCCTTATGTTTTATTATTATTAAATACCGCCGTTAGTTGCTTGGAAGATACTGAAGTATATTGCGAGATAGTAGAAAAATCCTGTGCTAGTTTAATTTCTAGTTTACAAAATAATTCTTCATTAATGGCTTATGGAATTATTGATGATAAAAATATTGTATTAAATGATGTTAATAATAGTTTAGACTCATTTAATTGTCTCGATCGAGTTTGTCTTTACGAAGGAGATATTCAGAGTTTTTATCAAGAGTTAACCTACTTAAATACAGAAGAAAAAATTGGCTTATTTTACCTCAACGGAAATAAATCTTACAGAGAAATATTATTGGCTTTAATGAATATCAGGACATTTTTAGCAGAAGAAGCCTTTATTATGATTTCTTATACTGAAAATCAAGAAACAAAAAATGCCATTGCTGACTTTCAAAATTTTAATAATGGGAATAATGTTCAGGAATTATTAATTGTTAATCCAGAAACAAAATCTTATGATTTTATGGAGCAAGAATTAGTGATTTTATTATGGCAAAATAATATAATTAATAAACAAATAAAAAGAATTAATAATCAAGGATTAACTAAACTTAATCACGCCACAGAAAATGACAAAAAAACCCTTCTTCATGTTGGCTGTGGTGGTTATAATCCCAATGCTTTACCTCAAGATTTTCGAGGAGATGATTGGGTGGAAATTCGTTTAGATATTGATCCAAACGTACAACCTGATATTATTGGTACAATTACAGATTTAAGTGGTGTGCCGGATAATAGTGTGGACGCAGTTTATTCTTCCCATAATTTAGAGCATATTTATAATTTTGAAGTTTCGATCGCCCTTGCTGAGTTTAAAAGAGTTTTGAAACCAAATGGTTTTATTATGATCACGTTACCAGATATACAACAAGTAGCTGATTATGTTGCTTCAGGAAATTTAGAAAATCCTCTTTATATTTCTCCTGCTGGTCCTATTTGTGCTATTGATATTTTGTATGGTTTAGGTACGGCATTGGCTAGGGGTAATTATTATATGGCTCATAAAACTGGATTTACCCAAGAAACTTTAACAGAAAAAATAACACAACAAGGTTTTCAAAATGTAAAAGTTACAAAAGGAAAAAACCTTGATTTATGGGCTAAAGGTTATAAATAATGGCTATATTTTTCTTCAAAATAAATTTTAAAAAAGTACAAAAATATCCAACAAATTAATTACTTGATAAATTATGAAATGGAAAGAAGTTTGCGAGAATAAACAGTTACAAGATTTACCTTTTAAAATAGAGTTAAATAAATGGGGACAAATTGTTATGAGTCCAGTTAAAATTAAACATTCTTTTTATCAGGGGAGAATTTTACTTTTATTAGAGTCTTTATTGAAAATTGGTGAGGTTATGCCAGAATGTGCCATTAATACATCCGATGGAGTTAAAGTTGCGAATGTGGTATGGTGTTCTGAACAACGATTTCAACAAATTGAAGAAGAAGTGTCTGCTTCCATTGCCCCAGAAATTTGTATAGAAGTTAAATCAAGTGGCAATACAGAAGGAGAAATGCAGTTTAAAAAACAGTTATATTTCTGTGCAGGATCGATCGAAGTATGGTTATGTGATGAGGAAGGGAATATAACCTTTTATAATAAACAAGGTTTATTGGCAAAATCTATCTTAGTACCTGATTTTCCAGAGCAAATTAAACGATAATATATAATAGACATCTTCAGAAATACGGACAAGATGCCCATTCTATGGTGTAAATATCTTTATTTTTGGAGAAGTCTAATAGTTATTAATCAATTTTTTTTACAAATTTAATTATCTTAACCTTGCAATTTATGGAACAAGAAACAGGTTTAAATATTCTCGCTGTTAGCATTTTTACTATTACATTATCCGCACTATTATCTCCTCTTTTACATCTTTCTCCCTATATCCCCGCAGGAGTAACATTTATCTTGTTGGGATTAGTGACGATCGATACTTTATCATGGAAAAATCAAGGAGTAAACCTATTATTAAATATTTTTGCTTCTTCTGAACAAAAACAACGCATTATTTACCATGAAGCAGGACATTTTCTCACCGCTTATTTATATCAAATTCCCATAGAAGGTTATACCCTATCAGCATGGGAGGCAATCAAAAATAATAATTCGGGATTAGGAGGAGTGATATTTAATACCTCTTTTCTGGAGAAAAAAAGTCAAGATATGAGAGAATTTAATTTACAGATCGATCGATTTGGAGTAGTGTTAATGGCTGGAATAGCAGGAGAAAAAATCATTTATAACAATAGTCAAGGAGGAGAAGAAGACTATCAAAAATTCCAAGAAATTAACCGCAATATTACCATGACAGTTAGTAATTTAGAAATGAAAAAAAGACTAGCAATTTTACAAGCAACTACCATTATTGAGCAAAATAAAAATGCTTATTTAGCCTTAGTAGAAGCTATGAAACAACGTCAATCTGTTTCTGAATGTCAGAAGATTATTAGTGAATATATTAATTAATAGGAATTAGGAATTAAGATGATGTGCGCAGATCGATCGATTACGATAATATTGATATGTTAACTATTTTTCAAGCCTTTTGACTTACTCAGCAGACCATATTAATTTTCTATGAATGAAAATAACGATCGAACCTCTAAAACACCTCAAGGAGAATTAACAGTAGCGGAAATTCCGCCGAAGCAACTTACCTATATCAAACGATCGAAAACATCCTATTCTCTCTACATTATCATTGCCCTTATCATTGCCATTGTTGGAGTATTCTCGAACAATACTTGGTTAGGATTAACAGGCTCGTTGTTAGCCTTTACCTTTGCCTTAATTCAAGTAATTCCCTATGCCATTGGTTGGATTCGTTTTTTTCTCACCCCCGAAGAAAGAAAAACCTTAGTCGCTTTTGTGGGTTTAATTTTGAGTGTGGGAATTTTATTCAAATATATAGGGGTTTATCATCGTATTGGTTTATGGTTAAATCAATTCAAATATGATGAATTTGGCTCTTGGGCAGAATGGGTGGGTGCATTAGGACAAATTATGATCGCCGTTTTAGCGGTTTATGTAGCGTGGCAACAATACGTTATTTCCAAAGATTTAACAATTCAACAAAATCGCATTACCCAACAACAAACCATTGATGCTTACTTTCAAGGTATCTCTGATTTAGTTTTAGGACCCGATGGATTACTCGAAGACTGGCCTCAAGAAAGGGTTATCGCTGAAGGTAGGACGGCGGCTATTTTAGGTAGTGTTGATCCATCTGGAAAAGCAAAAATATTACGTTTTTTATCTCGATCTCGTCTTATTACCCCTTTACGCAGAGATACTCATTTAGGACGACCAATTTTAGATGGTAGTGGCGGTTATGAAGAAGATCGTCAAAACGGTATGAGGGTAATTAATTTAGGAGTAGTGTTAGCAGGATGTAACTTTCAGAAGGAAGATTTACGGTGGATAGACTTAAGTGAAGCTAATATGGTGAGAGCGGATTTGTCTAGCTGTGATTTAGTCAAAACTAATTTATCTCGCACGATACTTTATGAAGCTAATTTGCAAGGGGCGGATTTAAAAGCAGTCCGATTATTTTATGGAGATTACAAAACCGCTAGTCCTCGCACGAAAACCGATGAACCAAACTACACAACGGGCGAGTTTACTGGAGTAGTGATTGAGAAAGCGAACTTAACAGGAGTGAAAAATCTCAGTGAGGAGAATCGTTATTACTGTTGCACTTGGGGGGGGGAGTTCACTCGATCGACCATACCGGGGGGTTGTAAGGACATTATCGATCGACAAACAGAAACTCAGCCATGACAAGGAGAAAAAGAGAGACGATGTAACGGAGTCACGCCATATTTTTCTAAGGCTAATAAATGTTTTTTTGTACCGTAGCCTTTATTATTTTTCCAATCATATTCGGGATATTGTTCATCATAAATCATCATTTTTTCATCCCGATGGACTTTAGCTAAAATACTAGCACTGCCAATGATACTCGATCGAGCATCCCCCTTAATCAAACTAACTTGAGCATAAGGCAAATCAGGTAAACAAAACTTTCCATCCACCAAACACACCGCAGGAGACACCGATAACCCCTGAATCGCTTGAGTCATTGCCAACAAAGAAGCCTGATGAATATTGATCCTATCGATCGTGCTATTATCAACCTCAACAATACACCAATCCGTCACAATCTCTTTAATGGCTGAAACCTTGTTTTCTCGTTGTTTTGCCGTCAATTTTTTACTATCCGTCACCCCTATATTTTCCAATAAATAAGCCTTGTTATAAGGCAACACCACCGCACAGGCAACCACACTACCACATAAACAACCTCTCCCCACCTCATCAACTCCCGCCACCAAAGCATCCTCACTAGAGATATAATCAAAAATCGAAAAATCAAGTATATTTGTCATCAAAAAAATTTTTAATATTATCATTATGAAGCAATCCTCAAATATTATTTTAATGGTTCATGGCATTACCGATACAGGAAATATTTTTAATGACATGGCATCTTATTTTGAAAAAAAAGGATATAAAATCTATACTATTGATTTAATTCCCAATCTTGGTACAGCAGATTTAAGGGATTTAGCACAACAATTAAAAACTTATATTGATACTCAATTTTTACCCCAAGAAAAGATAATTTTACTCGGTTTTAGTATGGGAGGATTAGTTACTCGTTATTATCTCCAACGCCTCAACGGATTAGAAAGGATCGATCGATATATTAGCATCTCAGCCCCCAATAATGGCACTAATTTAGCCTATACTTTACCCTTAGAAGGGATTATGCAAATGCGCCCTAATAGCGAGTTTTTACAAGACTTAAATAAAGATATAAAAGAAACATTAGGACAAATTAAATCCTTGATTTTATGGACTCCTTTTGATGCCATGATTATTCCAGCAAATAGTTCCCTTTTATCCATAGGAAAAGAAGTTAATATTCCCGTTTTATTTCATAAATGGATGTTATTTGATCAAAGAGTTTATGATGAAATAGACTCCTTTCTTAAGGGTACTTAAACAAATTAAAAATATCGGTTCTTTGAGTATAATAAATTATTATAAAGCCATGACTCAACGGTAACTTGAATTTAATAGCCAATTTTTTGAGTTATTTAAAAAAAGATTCCTCTTGAAAATTAGTTAAATTAGCAATAATTGAGAAAGGAAATGATCGAACACTTTGATTATATTTTTGTACAGATTGATTATAACGCATTATTTCCGTTGCGATTCTGTTTTCAGTTCCAGCAATTTCATATTGCAAATTAATAAAAGCCTGAGAAGATGCTAAATTTTGATTATTTAAAGCATATTGATTAAACTGATTAATAGCCTCATTAATTTTTTCAGTAGAAACTAATTTGTTCTCAAAATTATCAGCTTTTAAATATTCTTGACGAGCATTTTCTAACAATAATATTAGTTGTTTTTCTTGATTAGCCTGAGCTTGAGTTAAATTAATTAAAGTGGGAATTAAATTAGCTTTTCTTTGTAATTGATTTTCTACTTGCGCCCATCTTGCCTTGACTTCTTCTCTTTGACTATTAAGAGTGTTATAACTAAAAATCGTTGCTATAGTAATTAATAGAGCCAGAAAAAAACCACTAAGTTTAATAATTTTTAATTGTTGTTCTTTTTTTTCCTTAATAATTTGCAGTTGACGATGTTTTTCTCTTACCTGATTCAAGGCTTCAGACATAATTTCGGGGGGAATTTCTACCTTTTCCCCTATTTCTTGTAACTCCGTTAAAGAATATCCTTCAGTATTTGTTTGAGCATATAATTCAGAAGCCTTTTCTAAAACTTCATTGGCGATACTATCAGGAATTTGTGACTCTTGATGTTGACTCATTTTTTACAAAACTTAATATAGTTCTCCTATTTTTCTAAAATCAGTTTACCCTAAAGTTGAATTACCTCACCCTACTTCGTTGAGGGTGGGGATTCCTTTCTCAATGGGTGCCAACTAGGGAGTACAACCTAGAGTCAAAAAGACTTAGTTGCACTCCCCCCGTCACATCCCCTCCAAAGGCAATTTGTCGCACGGGTTAAACTAAGCCAGAACCTCACGATTCTGACTCGTCTTCAGAACGGAACGTGAGACTTTCACCTCATTCCGCTCCTCTCCGATAAACCCCTTGTCATGGGTACGATTCAGACTACCATCTTTAGCAGTCTTATCATCGTGGCAATGTCTATGAAGTACCTGTAGATTATTATACATATCCTTTCCGCCTTTTGACTTTGGTATGATATGGTCGATTTCTAACAAGTCATCACTTTTGAAATTGAGTCCACAGTGATTACATTTCCCTTTCTGTCTCTTAAGCAAAGTAGCCATTCTGGTTGAAACTTCAGGATGTTTTCCTATACGGGATGTCCAGTAAATCCAGTCCCCGTCAAACGGTGATTTCTCTCCCCTGACCTTGGTATGTCTTTTGATTTCCGTTTCGCTATGGCTTAGGAGACTTATTCCATCTTCATCTTTGGTTGAGAACACCCAATTTCTTAATCCATAGGTGTGCCAGTATTTACGGGCTACCCACGATTTGGATTTATTAGGATGTCTTCTTTCAGCCCATCTTTTGAGTTGTTGATATAGTAGGTGGTCACATTTCGAGTAAGTCTCTTTGCTACACACTGAGCTATAATAGTTTGCCCAACCTCTGATGATGGGATTGAGCTCTTTAATTAATGCTATTTGTGGTGATGATTTGTGTTTCCTGATTATATCCCCAATTCTTTTGATGTGAGATTTGATTTTTTCCTTTGATGGTTTTATAATAGTTTTGAAACCAAGTGGCATACCGACACATTTTCCAGTATGTGTTTTCCCCACTTCATATTGTTGGATATTGAATCCTAGGAAGTCAAAACCTATATTTCCTTCATACTCATTGAGTGTGTGTGAGATACGGGTCTTACTTGGTTTTAATTCGAGACCTAAATCCATTAACCAGTTTTCTATGATTTCCTTACATTGGATGATTCTCTTGATGTCTTTGTGTAATATCACAAAGTCATCTGCATATCGGATTATGCTAAGGGAATTTTCATTATCTCGTTTATTACCTTTCCATGTTCTGGCAAATTTTTTGATTTCTATTTCCATACCATGTAAGGCTATATTTGCTAATAATGGGGAAATTACACCTCCTTGTGGTGTACCTTCTTTGGTAGGGAATAGTTGCTTACCATCCATGTATCCACTTTTTAGCCATGATTTGATTTCACGTCTCAATTGTGGATAAGTTTCGAGTTTTGCAAGTAATTTATAGTGGTCTATTCTGTCGAAGCACTTAGCAATGTCAGCGTCTAATACATATTTCGGTTGATACCTTATGGCGTTGAATATGGCTTCTATTGCGTCTTGACATGACCTTGCTGGTCGAAATCCATAGCTGTTTGATTCAAATTTTGCTTCCCATTGGGGTTCAATGGCTAATTTGACCAGACATTGTTTTATTCTGTCTTCCATACAAGGTATTCCCAGTGGTCTTGTTTCTCCGTTAGGTTTAGGTATGTTGACTCTGCGAGTCGGTTTACATTTCCCTCTTAGTTTTAGTCGACCTGTAATCTCTAGGCGTCGCTTCGGGGTTAGAGATTTAACTCCATCCACACCAGCCGTTTTCTTGCCTTGATTATCCTGAGTTACCTTTCTGGTTGCTAGAAGTTTGCCGTAATAGGATTTTATGAGTAATCTTTGTAAGCTGTGAACCAACTTGACATTGCCATTCTGACTCGCTCTGTAAATTCGCTTCTGTAATCGAAACACCTGTTTTTCCACAATCTTCCATTGAATAGAAGACCATGTGTTCCAGTTATTTGCTTTATCAATCGATTTTCTCGTTGTCATAATTTTATTACTTTATTGACTTTACATTGTTTATCAAAGTGTGTACGTCAGCATATCTCTTACATTACATAAAAGCGTTGGCTTCTTACACAATCCCGCCTCCCATAACCTTACGCTGGTTACTACTCAAAGTTTTCGACCTCTTTGAGAGATTATGAGAGGTTATCCCGTTCCCTATATCCTTCCGTCAATCATTTGATTGCGGTATTACTTAACCTTAGACCTCCTCTCTCCATCGACTCTGTGTATTTGCCTCCAGTTCAGAGTTAGCAATCTGCTGGTACGTTAGAGTATTACCTTTTGGTCTAGCTTATCAGCCTTATTTAGCTAGTTGCGGTTTACGATGGTTCAAACAAGGATTCCTTGCGTAGTCATAGTTAATTGGCTCGATGGGATTCCCCTTTTAGGCTAGGAGTTACCACCTTTTAACCCTGCTTTACCGTATGGTTTACCAAAGCCAAGTCAGTAAGGGCTATGCTGTCACGTTGACAATAACGGGTAAGATTTTCACTTACAGTTAAACTAAGCTCAGATGTCACCATCTGAACTCGTCTTCAGAACTGTGCATGAGAGTTTCCACCTCACACAGCTCCTCTC